>JBOFCH010000448.1:0-11858 GCA_051645985.1 Plesiomonas sp.
GGTGTTGAAGCGGGTGGCCACTTCGTTTTGACCGGCGGTTGCCACTTCGTGGTGGTGCGCTTCGACTACCAGACCCATCTCTTCCATCACCAGGCACATCGCGGAGCGCAGGTTTTGGGAGGAATCGACCGGCGCGACCGGGAAGTAGCCGCCTTTGACTGCGGGACGGTGGCCTTTGTTACCGCCATCGTACTCGGTGCCGGTGTTCCATGCCGCTTCGATGTCATCCAGCTTGAAGAAGGAGCCGGAGATGCCGGTGCCAAAACGCACGTCATCGAACACGAAGAACTCAGGCTCAGGCCCGAACAGCACGGTGTCGGCAATGCCGGTGCTGCGCATGTAATCTTCGGCGCGCTTGGCGATGGAGCGCGGGTCACGGTCGTAACCTTGCAGGGTACCTGGCTCTAAGATGTCACAACGGATAATCAGGGTGCTGTCATCGGTGAACGGATCCAGAACCGCGGTGGTTGGGTCTGGCATCAGCACCATGTCGGACTCGTTAATGCCTTTCCAGCCTTCGATGGAAGAGCCATCGAACATTTTACCTTCTTCAAAGAAGTCGGCGTTCACTTGGTGTGCCGGAATGGAAACGTGCTGCTCCTTGCCCTTGGTGTCAGTAAAGCGCAGATCAACGAATTTCACTTCGTGCTCTTGCAGCATAGCTAATACGTGTTCAGCTGACATGGTGTAACCTCCGATGTTGTCGCAATGTGTTGTCGTGGACTGCCAAAAGTACCTTGTAGCGATGTAGGTCTTGGTCACTAGGCCGCTGCGGACCTTCATTCGGTATATAGCGAGAAGCGTGCCAAGTTTTCAAAACCTGCTCAGCGCCGCCAGTTGGCGGGATCTGGCCGGGTGCTTCCGGCATTCCCGGCGTTGCATTGCACCGTAATGGGGAATGTCCGCACTATTTTGGTGCAATGCAGGAATTGATATCCTCTATAATAGGTTGGTTGTATAATCCTTCAGCAAAATAATGCACATAAAGCACAACCCTGCTGTAAAGATCATATTGCCTGCGATATGTGGCAGCAAAATTACGATTCTTCTGTAATAATGTTCACACTTTGATTGTGCGGCTTGTGAAACGGCTCACGCCGGCAGGCAGCTAAACTTGCCAGCAATGTTTTGCTGTGATCTGTTTAGTCTTTTGCTCAAGCTGTGTACAATATCCGCTAATTTGTTAACCCCCAGAGACCACATCTGTGATTGAGAATCTGCGTAATATCGCCATCATTGCCCACGTTGACCACGGTAAGACCACCTTGGTTGATAAGTTGCTGCAACAGTCCGGTACCCTCGGAGATCGTAGCGACGCCACTGAACGTGTAATGGACTCCAACGATCTGGAAAAAGAACGTGGGATTACCATCCTGGCTAAAAACACGGCCATCGAGTGGAACGGATACCGCATTAACATCGTTGATACCCCGGGTCACGCCGACTTTGGTGGTGAAGTAGAACGTGTGATGTCGATGGTAGATTCCGTACTGTTGCTGGTAGACGCAATGGACGGCCCTATGCCACAAACCCGTTTCGTTACGCAGAAAGCCTTTGCTTACGGTCTGCGTCCGATCGTGGTTATCAACAAGGTTGACCGTCCGGGCGCGCGCCCTGATTGGGTGGTAGATCAGGTGTTTGACCTGTTCGTCAACCTGGGTGCGACCGATGAGCAGCTGGACTTCCCAATTGTGTACGCGTCTGCCCTGAACGGTATTGCCGGTCTGGATGCGGACGACATGGCGGAAGACATGACTCCGCTGTTCGAAACTATCGTGAAGCACGTAGAGCCGCCGAAAGTTGAGCTGGAAGCACCATTCCAGATGCAAATTTCTCAGCTGGACTATAACAACTACGTCGGCGTTATCGGTATCGGCCGTATCAAACGTGGTTCGGTGAAGCCAAACCAGCAGATCACCATTATCGACAGCGAAGGCAACCGTCGTAACGGTAAAATCGGTAAAGTACTGGGTCACATGGGTTTGCAGCGTTTTGAAGCGGACATGTGTGAAGCGGGCGACATCATCGCGGTTACCGGTCTGGGTGAGCTGAATATCTCTGATACGCTGTGCG
Organism: Plesiomonas sp.; assembly: GCA_051645985.1. Classification (GTDB taxonomy): domain Bacteria; phylum Pseudomonadota; class Gammaproteobacteria; order Enterobacterales; family CAMTGL01; genus Plesiomonas. The sequence continues at coordinate 2,074 of JBOFCH010000448.1, forward strand.
ATCCTGCTGCTGTAGAAGCGCTGCCAGCGCTGACCGTGGATGAGCCAACCGTAACCATGTTCTTCTGCGTAAACACCTCTCCGTTCTGCGGCCGCGAAGGTAAATTCGTGACTTCCCGCCAGATCCTGGACCGTCTGCGTAAAGAGCTGGTACACAACGTGGCCCTGCGTGTTGAAGAGACCGAAGATCCAGATGCTTTCCGTGTTTCTGGTCGTGGTGAACTGCACCTGTCCGTTCTGATCGAAAACATGCGTCGTGAAGGCTACGAGCTGGCGGTATCCCGTCCGAAAGTAATCTTCCGTGACATCGACGGCCGTAAACAAGAGCCGTTCGAACAAGTGACACTGGACATTGAAGAGCAGCATCAAGGCTCCGTGATGGAAGCGATGGGTCTGCGTAAGGGTGAAATGCGCGACATGATCCCGGATGGCAAAGGCCGTATCCGTCTGGATTACATCATTCCTAGCCGTGGTCTGATTGGCTTCCGTACCGAGTTCATGACCATGACTTCCGGTACTGGCCTGCTGTACTCCAGCTTCAGCCACTACGATGACGTGCGTCCGGGCGAAATCGGTCAGCGCATCAACGGGGTACTGATCTCTAACGGTACCGGTAAGGCACTGGCGTACGCGCTGTACAGCCTGCAAGATCGTGGTCGTCTGTTCCTGGGTCACGGTGCCGAAGTATACGAAGGCCAGCTGATCGGGATCCACAGCCGTTCTAACGACCTGACCGTAAACTGTCTGCAAGGTAAAAAGCTGACCAACATGCGTGCTTCTGGTACGGATGAAGCGACCACGCTGGTTACCCCAATCAAGATGACTCTGGAGCAAGCACTGGAGTTCATCGATGATGACGAACTGGTTGAAGTGACTCCGCAGAGCGTGCGTCTGCGTAAGAAACACCTGACCGAAAATGATCGTAAGCGTGCGCATCGCGGCAGCAAAGACTAAATCGCGGCAGCAAAGATAAAGTTGTCACGCTAGTATAAAAAGACCGCAGGCTGTCAGCCTTCTGTCACACGATCTAAAGAGGGAGCCGGTAGGCTCCCTTTTTTTATGCCTTTGAGTCTTTGAGCCTTAGAACCTTGCGCCGCAGTGCTGTAGGGTCTGGCAAAACTAAAAACGGTTGTCACTAACGTAAATCAACAGGGAGTAAAGTGGTGCTATATATCTTTGATCTGGGGAATGTGATTATCGATATCGATTTTCAGCGCGTGTTACAGGTATGGAGCGATTACAGCGGAGTACCGGTAGAGATCTTGCAGAGCCGTTTTAACCACAATGACGATTTTTGTCGGCATGAGCGAGGCACGCTCAGCGATGCGGAGTTCGCCACGGCGGTGAACCGTACACTGGGGATGCAACTGACCTTTGATCAATTTGCCGAAGGGTGGCAGGCCATTTTTGGCGCGCTGCGAACTCCGGTGATCCATCAGATGCAACAGCTGCGCGCCCAAGGCGAGACGGTGGTGGTACTGTCCAACACCAATGCGTTGCATTGCCAGTTGTGGCCGTCGCTGTATCCGCAGGTAGCGGTCAGCGCCGATCGGGTGTACCTGTCCAACGAGATGGGGCTGCGTAAACCGGAGCCACAAATCTACCAACAGGTGCTGGCTGCGGAAGGCGTGAGGGCCGAGCACAGCTGCTTTTTTGATGACAATGTCGGCAATATTGCGGCTGCCCGAGCGCTTGGGATCGAGGCGGTATGGGTAAAAGATGCGCAAACTGTACCGGATTATTTCCAGCAGCGAGATCGAGGGGCGTAATCTGCGGCGCAGGCCGCTACTATAGGCGCTGATATAGCAAAGAAGGATCAGACATATGGATACACCATCTTTTGCGCCTCATTGGCGCCGCGCCCGTACATTTTGTGGTTTGCTACTGGCGCGTAGTAATGAAAATCGCCTGACGGTGACGGCCGGTTATTTAGCGTATGTAACGCTGTTATCGCTGGTGCCGTTGGTGACGGTGGTGTTTTCGGTGTTTACGGCATTCCCGGTGTTTGTTGGGGTGACCGACAAGGTGAAACACTTTATTTTCAGTAACTTTGTGCCAGCGACCGGGGATGTGGTACAGACCTATCTGGATGAGTTTGTCTCTAACTCCAGCAAGATGAGTGCGGTGGGGATCATCGCCTTGGTGGTGGTGGCGCTACTGCTGATTTCGGCGGTAGATAAAACCTTGAACCATATCTGGCGCAGTCAACGCCGGCGTCCGGCGGTGGTGTCGTTTGCCATTTACTGGATGATCCTGACCTTAGGCCCGTTGCTGGCCGGGGCCAGTTTGGTGACCAGCTCCTATCTGTTATCCCTGAAATTGCTGACTGACACCGGGATTAACGGGGTGCTCGACAACTTGCTGCTGCTGTTCCCGTTTGTGTTGTCATCATTGGCTTTTTGGCTGTTGTACAGCGTGGTGCCGACCGAGCGGGTGCCGACCTTACATGCACTCAGCGGGGCGTTGATTGCGGCGTTGCTGTTTGAGATCAGCAAAAAAGTGTTCACGCTGTACATTACCTTTTTCCCGTCGTATCAAGTGATTTACGGCGCGCTGGCGGTGATCCCGATTTTATTTGTCTGGGTTTACTTAAGCTGGTGTATTGTGTTGTTTGGTGCCGAAGTGACCGCCACCTTGGGTGAGTGGCGGCGGACACAGGCGCTGCAGGATGAGCCATCACCCACGTTGTGAGTGATAGCGCGTCATCGGATCTGCACCCATCCGCAGGAGGGAAGGCTTATGTTTCATCTGTATCCGCCCATTCAGCCCTATTACAGCGGGTTTATTCGCCGTGGCCGCCACCGGATTTATCTGGAACAAGTCGGTAATCCGGATGGTCTACCGGTGCTGTTTGTGCACGGTGGGCCGGGCGCGGGGTGCAATGAAACCAGCCGACGCTTTTTTGATCCGCAGCGCTTTCGGGTCATTTTATTTGACCAGCGCGGCAGTGGCCGTTCCTTACCGCATGCGCAGTGGCAGGATAATCAGGTCGCTGATCTGATTGCCGATATCGAGGCAATTCGGGATGAGCTACAAATTCCGCGCTGGTTGCTGTTCGGTGGTTCGTGGGGCAGCACCCTGAGCCTGCTGTATGCCGAAGCCTTCCCAGAGCGAGTACAGGCGATGGTGCTGCGCGGCATTTTCTTGGGTCGTCAGCGTGATTTGGATTGGCTGTATGGCCCCGATGGGGCGGCGCAGCTGTTCCCTGAGCATTATCGCCACTTTATCGCGCCACTGACTGTCAGCGCGGCCAGCGCCAGTGAGCCGCGGTCGGCGGATGCGGTATTGGAAGGCTATTGGCCGTTACTGACTTCCGCCAATGAGCTGGAGCGTAGCGCTGCGGCCCGTAGCTGGGCGCTGTGGGAGGCGCATCTGATGCAGCTGCTGCCGGATCCACAAGTGTTGGAGCAGATGGGCGGTTTGCAGCATGCGGTGGCGCTGGCGACCTTGGAGTGCCACTATTTTCGCCATCGGCTGTGGCAGGTGGATAATCATATTGTGCAACAGGCGGCGCGACTGGCGTCGATCCCGTTATATCTGGTGCATGGCCGTTATGACATGATTTGCCCGTTGGAGAATGCCTGGATATTGCAGCAGGCATTGCCTCATGCCCAGTTGCAGATTGTCCCGAATGCCGGGCATAGCAGCTTGGAGCCGGGGATCACCGATGCGTTGATCCGCGCGCTGTACAGCGCCGCGGCCGACAGCGAGTCGGGTGAGTGAGCAATCGATCAATTACAGCGTAAGCAGAGCGATCAATCAGAACGCTAAAAACGCTACAGTAGTAAGAAGTGATAGTCAGTTTTTTGCAGCCACTGACCTTGTCGCCGTTGTTGATGTTGTGGCCGTTGATGTTGTACTCACCGAAAAGAAAAAGATAAGTCATCCACAAGGAGCGGTAGTAAATGATTGGATTGATTCAGCGGGTCAGTGAAGCCAGTGTGACCGTTGACGAAGACGTGACCGGGGCTATCGGGCGCGGATTGCTGGTGTTGCTCGGGGTTGAGCAAGGTGATGATGAAGCTAAAGCTCGTCGTCTTGCTGATAAAGTGCTGGGTTACCGCATTTTTGAAGACGAGCAGGGCAAGATGAACCTGAACGTGCAGCAGGCAGGTGGCAGTGTGCTGGTGGTTTCGCAATTTACGCTGGCTGCCGATACCCAAAAAGGGTTGCGGCCAAGCTTTTCCCGTGGCGCTGCGCCGGATGAAGCGCAGGCGCTGTACCGCTATTTTACCGATTACTGTCGCACGCAGCTGCCGACCGAAGAGGGGCGCTTTGCCGCCGATATGAAGGTGGCACTGGTCAATGATGGCCCAGTAACCTTCTGGTTGCAGGTGTAACCGGTTTTACGCACCCACGGCGGCGTGCTGTTGTCGCTGGGTGTCACCGATGGCGTGATGGCGTTGAGCCAATTCTCTGCGATGGATTGCAAGGAGTACCAGGATGTACCGCTTAAGTACCCCCACCACCGATGCGGCGCTGGCGCGCTATTATCAGTTTCGCTGGCAGATGCTACGGGCACCGCTGCACCAGCCGCCCGGCTCAGAGCGCGACGGCTATGACGCCGGTGCGCACCACCAGATGGTGGTGGATGAGCAGGATAATCCGGTGGCGATCGGGCGGGTGTATATCAATGCCGATGATGAGGCGGCGATCCGCTTCATGGCGGTGCATCCGGATTTGCGCGGGCGCGGTTTGGGGACGCTGGTGGCGATGGCGCTGGAGTCGGTAGCACGGCAAGAGGGAGCGCAGCGGGTGGTGTGTAGTGCGCGCGAAGAGGCGGTGGCGTTTTTTACCCAGCTGGGCTACCAAAATCAGGGTGAGTTACAAACGGCGACCAGCACGCCGGTGCGTCATTTCTTGATGATCAAACCACTGGCCGATCTGGAGACTATCTTGCACCGCCCAGACTGGTGTTTGCAGCTGCAACAGGCCTGGTATCAGTCGATCCCGATCAGTGAAAAGATGGGGATTAAAATCTTGCAGTATACCGGCCAGCGTTTTGAAACTAGCTTGCCGCTGGCGGCCAATCAAAACCCGTCTGACAGCGTGTTTGCCGGTAGCTTGTTTTCGCTGGCGACCTTAACCGGCTGGGGGCTGATTTGGCTGCTGCTGCGGGAGCGCAATTTGGGCGGGGAAATCATTCTGGCCGATGCGCATATCCGCTATCCCCATCCGGTGGGCAATCGACCACGGGCAGTGGCCGATTTAAACGATCTGGGGGGCGATCTGGATCGATTGGGACGCGGGCGCAAGGCCCGCGTGCAGATGAAAGTGCGTCTGTTGTCCGATGACAGCCCTGGCGCCGTGTTTATCGGGACTTATTTGGTATTGCCAGCCGGTTGTGGGCCACATGCGGGCAACGGCGTGACGTCGATACTGCTGTGAAGCTGACGTTGACGCGACGGCGGTGCCTGATGGCTGCCAGCTGACGCGTCAGCCGATGCGTTATCGGAAGCCTGTGGCGCCGTTTGTGGGTCGGATTGCCAGCGGCGCGTCAGGCTCTCACACAAGCCCGGATTGGTCAGCGTCAGCTGCAACTGCGTGCGAGTCGCCGCGTCTGGCGTGCTTGCTGCGCGGGCATAGTGTCCGCTAAGGGTAAACGGCAGCTGACCGGCAGCCGAGGCCTGTTCAATGTTCACCATCCCTCCGGCGGCGCGCAGGCGCAGTTGCAGGTTACGCAGCAAGGTCATCTGTCCTTCTTGCTGGCTCAGATCCAGCCAGCGCCGTGGGTTGTCACCGGCTTTGGCTTCGGCAAACAGGCCCGCTGCCGCCGTATTTTGCAGCATGGCTTGCTCGGCACTGATATTCAGTTGACCGGTGAGCGGACGTAGCCCCTGAGCCGGGGCGAATAAGGTGCTGTGCAGACTCAGGTTGATGTTACCAAAGCCGCGCAGTGGCAACGCTGACCAACCCCAACGCTGCAAGCTATCCAGCCCGACTTGTTGGCCGGTGAGCGTCAGCGTGAACGGCCATGCGCCGGATTGTGGCGCTGATGGTGACGCTGGGGATGATGCGCTGGCTTGCAGTGTGCCACTGCCTTCCCATAAGCCTTGCCCACCAAACGCACTGAGCTCGTGTAAGGTCACGGTGCCGTCTTGCGCTTGCAGATCCAGCAGCAGGTGACGTAAATCGACTTTATTGAGGGTGGCGTCACGGGCGTTGAGGCGCAGGCTACCTTGCCATAATCCCCACTGCTGATTGCGGATCAGTTGCAGGTTACTGCCGCTGGCACCGAGGGCGGTGAACTGGAACGGGAAACGTGGGCGGATATCGACCAGCAGGTTATTGTTCAGATCCAGACGCAGCACATTCAGTTGTTGTAGCCAAGCGGGAAGCGGCTGACCTAGCCAGTGCAGCCAGCGCTCTGGCAGCGTGTATTCCATGCCGCTGATCCCGACCTCATCCAGTTGCAGGCTGCGTTGGGCGGCATTCCAGCGGCCGTAGGTGCGCAGCAAGCCGTTTTCAAAGCGGGTACTGGCATCGTCTACGGTGATGCCATCGGGCGTAAAGGTGAGTTTGAGCACCGGATCGCGCAGGTGGACATCCCGGTAAACCAGATCCAAGGCGTTGAGGCTGAGCAGGCCATCGCGCGAATGCAGCTGACCTTGGCCCAGTTGCAGATTTTCCGCACTCAAATCCAGATCGTTGGCCGACCAGTCATTACCTTCCAAGCGCGCATCCACCAGATCCACATTGTGGATAGTCAGCACGGGCAGACGTTGCCACAGGTGACGGAGCACCCGCGGTAAGCGGTTATCTTGCAAGCGTAGGCGGGTTAGTCGCAGGTCACGCAGGCTCCACCGCCCATCACGGCTGCGCTCACCACGGCCGCTAACTTGCCCTTGTAGCATATCGGCACCAAAGTCTTGCAGCAGTAATTTTCCTTGCTGCCAGCGACCACGTAGCAACATCCGTTGCAGCTCCAGCTCGCCGTAGGTCAGGCTCTGAGCGCTGAATTCAAAACGCGAGTCGTCCCCGAGCCAGCCGCCGGGGCCGGGAATAAATGGGGTGATCCCGCCACTGACGGGGTGGGCGACCAGCAGTCGGCCATCCAGCGGAGTCGTGAGTGCCATATTTTGCAGCAGCAACTGACGAGCCTGTAGCGGTGGATAATTTTGTGGCTGTAAGACGGCCGGTAAGCGCAGTTCGCCATCTTGCAGGCGGATCTGCTGCCACTGCCGTGGATGGGTCAGGGTGTACCAACTAAGACGCAGGGTGACGGCTCCTGCATCTAGCAGGGGTTCTCCGGCACGGCTGAGGCGAACTTCACGCAAGCGGATCTCGGCCGGATTAAACGGGCTATGTTGAATGCCGGTGAAGGTTATCTGATAACCGCTGCGGCGTGAGAGCTGCTCACTGAGCCAGCCGGCACCGGTTGGCGTTTGCAGTAGGGCATAGGCCAACACGGTGGCCAGTGCCAGCAAAATTAGCAGGGTACACAGAAATTTGCTCAGTAACTTCATAGGCCGTGCATCTCGTTGGGGTCAGCATCGCGCCAGCCTCCGCAGGCGTGATGATCGTCATGATAATCGCCATATTGCTGGTCGTCACACTAGGATAGCAGCAGATCATTACACTTTTCGTGACCATTCACGCTGGCTGGGATACTGCTCCTGCGGGGGACGGTATTGGACAGCCAATCAATGGTCAGTGGGCCACAACGCTGCTGGATCTGAGCCATTTGATACAGCAACTCCGGCACCGGCCCAAGCTGCTGGTAAGCGCGCTCTAGGCAGCGTAATGCCGGATGCAACATATCCTGCTCGATAAGCAGGGACGCCAACAGTAATAGCTCTTCGGGATGGCGTTGTTGCAGGATCTGATTAAGCAGGCGGAAATTGTCGGTCATCACTCCTCCGTGAGCAGATGGCTGCCTGATACAGCAGTCTGCCTGTTTCCATGCCGCCTTACCAGTGGGCAGCCGAATAACTTGTCAGACAGATCACGTTCACGGAAGGTGACAGAGAGCGGCCACCGAAGTGGCCGGTAAGAAGGGATCAGCGCGGCTCGGCTGGCAGGATCAGGTTCAGGGCAATGGCGGTCAGGCCACCGGCCGCAAGGCCAGAAGAGAGCACGCTTTTTAGCCACTCGGGGGCAAATTGCAGGATTTGCGGCTGCTGGGCGACGCCCAAACCCATCGCCAAGGAGATGGCGATGATCAGCACGGCGCGGCGATCCAGTTGCTCACGGGCCATGATGCGCACACCGGCGGCGGCAATCGAGCCGAACATCACGATAGTAGCACCGCCCAGTACCGGCTCTGGAATACTCAATACCCAGGTGGCAATCATGGGGAACAGACCCAGCAGGGCCAGCATGGCGGCCACGGCATAACCGACATAGCGGCTGGCTACCCCGGTCATCTGGATCACGCCATTGTTTTGGCTGAAGGTGGAGTTCGGGAAGCTGTTAAACAGGCCGGCCAGTGCCGAGTTTAGGCCATCGGCCAGCACGCCGCCTTTGATCCGGCGCAGGTACACCGGGCCACACACCGGTTGTTCGGACACTTCCGAGGTGGCGGTAATGTCGCCAATCGCTTCCAGTGAGGTGACCAGAAACACCAGCACCAGCGGCAGTAGCAAACTCCAATCGATGCTCAGGCCGTAGTAGAGCGGGGTGGGGATCATCAGCAGCGGCGCATCGTGGCGGGTGGTAGGCAACATATCCAGCGCCCAGGCCAGCAAGCAGCCTGCGCCCATGGCGATCACCAGCGAAGCCACGCGCAGATACGGGTTACGCTGACGATTGAGCAGCACGATGATGCCGAGCACCGTACCGGCCAGCAGCAGGTTTTTCGGATTCCCGAAGCTGCCATCGCCCAGCGCGCCATAGCCACCCCCAATAGACACTAGCCCCACTTGGATCAGGGTCAAGCCAATCAACGTGACGACAATGCCCGATACCAGCGGGGTGATCACTTTCTGTGCCAGATGCAAAATGCGTGATAACAGCACTTCGCTAAAGGAGGCCAGAATGAGGGTGCCAAACAGCGCCGCCATCATGGTCGGCACATCGGCGCCGCCTTGTTTCAGCGCCAAGCCACCGGCGATGATCGGGCCTAAAAAGTTGAAGCTGGTGCCTTGAATCGAGAGCAGACCGGAGCCAATCGGGCCGAGGGTGCGGATGGTTAGGAATGAGGCCAGACCGGAGACAAACAGCGACATGCTGATGATGCGTTGGGTGTCGGCGGCGGGCAGGCCCAGCGCCTGACAAATCAGCAGCGGCGGGGTGATCACCGCCACGAACATCGCGAGCAGGTGTTGACCGGCGGCAAACAGGGTTTGCGGCAGTGGTGGGCGATCGTCAAGGCGATAAACCAGATCCGGATTATGGCGGGACGCGGTGGCAGGAGTGGTATCGAGGTGTTCCGTTTCGATAGCTTGTGAGCTCATGCTGGTTCCAAGATGTCAGAGTAAAAGAATTCGGTTCACTGCCGTGTCTGCTGGCGATCCGCAAAGTGCCGCGTTGTAGGCAAGCGTGATCGGTGTCAATGGTCGCATTGCTCGGCGATCGGATACTGTTTTATGCCGCTCCGGTGAGGCGACACCGCAGATTGGGCGGCGTTTTGGCTTACCCAGCGATACTTCGGTGGTTGGCGAGCACGTTAAGCAGATTAATGGCGCGCATTTTAGCCAGCTTTTACTAAAAAGCAAACGTTTGCTTGTGATGGGGGTAACTTTTTTAGCGGCGCATGCGTACTACTGCATAGTCTCGGCAGTTCAGTCGCCGCGAGACCGCAGGTGAGAGGTTGAGGGGATCAGGCGTTGGAGTAATCGGTACGCC
>JBOFCH010000449.1:0-5963 GCA_051645985.1 Plesiomonas sp.
AAAGGCGGCATTCAGGGTGTGGCTGATGATCGAGCCTCCACCGGAAATATAGGCGTAGGTCAGAATATAGAGAACAAACGCAACGGTCAGGCCGTTAATTACGTTCCAGCCCTGACCCAGCAGCCCTTTGACCATAGTGTCAAAGCTGGCACCCACTTTATAGTTCAGGTTGGCTTCTAAGATCATGAGGCCGGACAGGTACATACACAGCCAAGTAAACAGCAGGATCACCACGGAGCCGGTAAACCACACACCGGAAGTAACAACGGGAAGGGAGAACATTCCGGCACCCACGGCGGTTCCGGCGATGATCATGGCGCCACCTAATACGGAAGGACGTTTTGCCATGGTGGATGTGATGACCTCTTGCTGACTCATAGACACATTCCTTATGAAAATACGGCTGGATATTGTCGTGCCTGTCTTTGTGTACTAGCATAATAGTGCGGCATGGCAAGGAATGTAAACAGATATTTTAATTAATTCACTGGTTATGCAACTTTATGTATTTGGCTATGTCATAACACACGTTATGTCTAAAAAATAGTGCAACGCTGTGTTAGGTTACGTTGAGACGTGTGGAGAAAGTACGCTCAACGCAAATTATTTTAGAATAGAAGTTGTTTATATTTTGAAAACCATACTCACCAAAGTGCAATGTTATGTTGCATTCGGTGATATTGAGGTGTGCTAGAGTTAGAATGAAATTAATTAATAGGGTGAGCCTAGCAGTGGTTGGTCACCAAGGCGTTTATACGCTTCGCCGTGCGGTGACAACACTGAGGAGTCCGGTTGTAATGAAAGTCAGAAAATGTCAGCGTTTGTGCCAGTATTGTATCCAAAATGGAACGGTTTCTCCGCTGAAAAAGCTGGAGGAGTTGTGGTGTGATGTATTTGTTTGTCACTCCTGTTTTCGTCAATTTGCGGTCTAAGGCCGCTGATTTTCCAATTACGCAAGTTATTCTCTCTTCTCTTCTCTTCTCTTCTCTTCTCTTCTCTTCTCTTCTCTATTTTCTTTGCTCTCATCCCTTTAATCTTTATCTCTCATCTTTTGTCTTGTTTGCACTTTCGCCAATGTTTAAACGCTGATGTTTAAATGTTGATATTTAAAACCGTTTGCTGGGGCCTGTACTGATTAACCCCGTGTGGCTCTCGTGCTCGGAGGACGGCTCTGGCGGCAAAGAGATTTACAGCCGCACAGAGATCAGGCAGATTGAAAGGAAGGCAGATTGCCGGTTGGGTGTAAACAGCCGTATTTAGGGACAGGATGTAAAGATAATGACGTATCAGAACGATGATATAAGAATAAAGGAAATCAAAGAGTTACTTCCGCCGGTCGCGTTACTGGAGAAATTTGCTGTTACAGGTAAGGCTGCGGCAACGGTGTTTAATGCCCGTGAGGCGATCCACCAGATTTTACAAAATGAAGATGACCGTTTGTTGGTGGTGATTGGCCCGTGTTCGATTCATGATCCGGCGGCAGCGCTCGAATACAGCCAGCGTTTACTGGCGTTACGGGAAGAGTTATCGGACGATCTGGAAGTGGTGATGCGGGTGTATTTTGAAAAGCCGCGCACCACGGTGGGCTGGAAAGGGCTGATTAACGATCCGTACTTGGATGATAGCTACCAGATCAACGAAGGCTTACGTATTGCGCGCAAGTTATTACTCGATATCAATACGTTGGGAATGCCTACCGCTGGTGAATTTCTGGATATGATCACGCCGCAGTATATGGCGGATCTCATGAGTTGGGGTGCCATTGGCGCTCGGACAACAGAGTCACAGGTTCATCGTGAGCTGGCATCAGGTCTGTCGTGTCCGGTTGGGTTTAAAAATGGCACTGATGGCACCATCAAGGTGGCGATTGATGCGATTGCGGCGGCCGGTTCGCCTCATCATTTCTTGTCGGTGACCAAGTTCGGTCATTCCGCGATAGTGTCGACAGCCGGTAATCAGGATTGCCACATTATCCTGCGCGGGGGAAAAGAGCCGAACTACAGTGCGGCGCATGTCAGTGTGGTACTGCGCGAGCTGGAGAAAAACGGCTTACCGCCAAAAGTGATGATTGACTTTAGCCATGCCAACAGTGCCAAGCAGTACCTACGGCAAAATGCAGTGGCGCAAGATGTCGGCGCGCAGATTGCTGCCGGTCAGATGGCTATTTTCGGTGTCATGATTGAAAGTCATTTGGTTGAGGGGCGTCAAGATTTGGTGACGGGACAGCCGTTAACCTTTGGCCAGAGTATTACCGATGCCTGTATTGGTTGGGATGATACGGAGTCCGTATTGCGCCATCTGGCTTCTACCGTGCGTGCTCGCCGCGCGCGTCAGTAATTTTTCTTTATCGCTCATCCTTTATCTCTTTCATCATAGTGGTGTGCTTGCATAGCGTCAGGCACACCCCGTTGAGGGGGGATAGTTATGTTGTGATGACAGATCCGACGACAATGCCCTGAACAGCCTGTTACAATCCGCGCGGATTCATTCTTGGAGCGCAGGATAACGTCGTGCTACTTCTCATTTTGACCACAATACTGTGGGCTTTCTCTTTTAGTCTGATTGGTGTTTATCTGGCCGGTCAGGTGGATACGTGGTTTTCCGTGTTGATGCGGGTGGTGCTGGCATTGCTGGTGATGTTGCCATTTTTGCGTCCACGCGTGCTGCCCATGTGCGATCGGCTCACCTTGATGGCGTTGGGGGCTTGCCAGCTCGGGATCATGTATCTGTTTTACTACCATGCCTTTTTACTGCTGACGGTGCCGGAAGTTGTTTTGTTTACGATTTTAACGCCACTGTATGTCACGCTGATCTACGATTTGCTGCAACGGCGTTTTAGCCGAGGTTATTTGATCAGTGCCGCCTTGGCCGTGGCGGGCGCGTTGGTGATCCGCTATGGCGCGGTGAGCAGCCAGTTTGTGCTGGGCTTTTTGGTGGTGCAGGCTGCCAATATTTGTTTTGCCATTGGTCAGGTGGGCTATAAACATTGGGTTGAACGTCAGCCGCAATCTATTTCCCAACATGCCGTATTTGCGTGGTTTTATGCTGGGGCTTCGGTCGTGGGCGTGATTGCATTTGCGCTGTTTGGCGATCTCAGCCGTTTGCCCCATAGCCCTGTGCAGTGGGGCGTATTAGTGTGGTTAGGGCTGGTGGCCTCGGGGGTGGGGTACTTTATGTGGAATAAGGGAGCGACCCAAGTGGATACCGGGACATTAGCCGTGATGAATAATGCCTTGGTGCCGGCTGGATTATTGGTGAACTTTGCCCTTTGGGATCAGCATCCTGACTGGCTGCGTTTGGCGGCGGGTGGGATCTTGATCCTGTTGTCGCTGCGGGTGAGCCGCTATTTTCGCTTACGTTCGGCGTCTGTGATTTGATGCTGAGACGGCCTGCTTAAGCAGGCCTTTTTGTTTCTATTATCTTGTTTCTATTACCAGCATATCGCCAGTTATCGTCAGTTATCGCCTTATACCGCGCGGCAATGCGGCAAAAATGCCGTTTGTTCACGAGCGCAGTGCAGGAAATGACTGATCGCCGGATCACGGCGCTCACTTTCCCGTACGGCCAGATATAAGCGTCGCCATAAGCCTTTATCGCCAATTTGGCGACTGCACAATAAGCCTTGTTGCTCGGCATCAAATACCGCCCAATGTGGCAGGGCGGCGATCCCCATCCCTGCGGCCACCATCTGCAATTGCAATAAGGTGTTTTCTACCGGTTTTAGTGTCGGCGTGATCTGCTGCGGTTGTAGCACGCAGCGCCAGACATCGAGCCGTTGTTTGGGAACGGGATACACCAGTAACCGCTCGTGCTGCAATTCTGCCAGTGGGAATGACGTTTGCTGTGCCAGACGGTGCTGCGGTGTCATCACCCAGCGGATCTCAAAATCAAACAGCGGCGCATAGTAAATCCCGGCACGCGCTTGTACGTCACTGGTGATCACCAAATCCAGTTTGCCTTGTAATAACAGCGGTTGTGGATCAAAGGCGGTTGCAGCGGTAAAGCGCACTTCGGTTTGTGGCGCCTCATGCGCAAAACGGGTCAGTGTCGGCATTAACCACTGGATGCAACTGTGGCATTCGATGGCTAGCTCCAGCGTTGGGCGCAGTTCAGTATTGCGGTTACGCAGCGTTTCTTCGGCTTGAGTAACGTACGGTAAAATATCGCCGGCCAAAGTGAGCAGTAGCTCGCCCTGCGCGGTAAATTTCACAGGCCGAGTTTTGCGAATAAACAGTGGATGGCCAATGCGTTGCTCCAGCTCATTGAGCTGATGTGACAGGGCCGATTGAGTTTGATGCAGTTGCGCTGCCGCCGCAGTTAAGCTGCCGCTATCACGCAAAGTTTGCAATGTTCTGAGATGGCGCAGCTCGATCATGGTGTTGCGTCTCCCTGACCAAATAAGGCACATCATGAATTTCGCTCATGATGCGCATGAATAACTTCCGTTTGTTGGTTTTACCATAACCGTGAATTATGGATGTGTAAACATCTGGACGGCTAAAAGGAGTTAGGCATGCATATTCACAGTCACACCCTCGGATTTCCACGTATCGGATTACACCGCGAATTGAAAAAAGCCCTAGAGCAGTATTGGTCTGGAGATATTGATCAGGCAACGTTACTGGTCTGCGGACAAGACTTACGGGCGCGTCACTGGGCATTGCAAAAAGAGGCCGGGGTGGATCTGCTGCCAGTGGGGGATTTTGCTTGGTACGACCATGTATTGGGTACCAGTTTGATGGTGGGAAATGTGCCGCAGCGGCATTTGCGTGCGGACGGCCGGATTGACTTAGACACGCTGTTCCGAGTCGCTCGCGGACGGGCACCATCAGGTCACCAAGCCGCGGCGGGAGAAATGACCAAGTGGTTTAATACTAACTACCACTACATCGTACCTGAGTTCTATCAGGGGCAAAAATTCTATCCGGCGTGGACGCAACTGCTGGATGAGACCGATGAAGCGCTGCAAGCGGGCTATGCGGTTAAACCGGTTTTGCTGGGGCCGTTGACTTACCTGTGGTTGGGGAAAACCAAAGGAGAGCCGTTTGATCGTTTAAGTCTGTTACCCTCATTGCTGGCCGTGTATCAGCAAGTGTTGGCGCAGTTGGCCGCCAAAGGGGTGGAATGGGTACAGATAGATGAGCCGGCTCTGGTACTGGATTTACCAGCGCCGTGGCTCACGGCATATCAGCAAGCCTACCGCCAATTGGCGGGTAAAACGCCAAAGCTGTTGCTCACCACTTATTTTGGCAGTATTGCCCATCAGCTGGATACGATAGCCGATTTGCCCGTTGCGGGTTGGCATTTGGATGCGGTGGCGGGTGCAGCGGAATTGGAGCAAGTGATTGCGGCGTTGCCCGCTGACCGCTTAATTTCTCTGGGCGTGATCAACGGGCGTAACGTTTGGCGAGCAGATCTGGCACAGTGCTGGCAGCGTTTACAACCGGTGTTACCGCAACTGGCTGGTCGTTTGTGGCTCGGTACCTCGTGCTCATTGTTACATTCACCGGTCGATTTGCTGGCGGAAACAACATTGGATGCAGAAGTGCGCAGTTGGTTAGCGTTTGCCCGGCAAAAATGTCAGGAATTGGGATTGCTGACCCAAGCTCTGAATCAGCCCGCCGATGTACAGCTGCAAAGCTTGTTGCTGGCGTATAGCGCGCCGGTTCAGGCGCGGCGCACCTCGGCGCGGGTCAATAATGCGCAGGTACAAGCGCGAGTTGCCGCTTTACAGCCCCAAGATGCGGAGCGAGGCTCAGCATACCCGGTACGGGCATTGGCACAAAAACAGCGTTTCCCACTGCCACTGTGGCCAACCACAACGATTGGCTCATTCCCACAAACTGCCGATATTCGTGCGTTACGTCGTGACTACAAAAAAGGCAGTTTGTCGTCCGAGGCATATCGTGATGGGCTAGAGGCTGAGATTGCCCGTGCTATTAGCGAGCAAGAAGCGCTGGGGC
>JBOFCH010000450.1:0-1927 GCA_051645985.1 Plesiomonas sp.
TTTACCCAAAATATTACCGAGCAGGCACGCAATAGCGAGTTAGATCCGGTGTTATGTCGAGATCATGAAATTGATCTGATGATCGATATTTTATCGCGCCGTCGTAAAAATAACCCGATTGTGGTGGGCGAAGCCGGGGTCGGTAAGAGTGCGTTGATTGAAGGGTTAGCACTGCGCATCGTGGCCGGTCAGGTACCGGAAAAACTGCGGAATGTGGAGTTGCTGTCCTTAGATCTGGGCGCGATGCAAGCCGGCGCATCAGTCAAAGGGGAATTTGAAAAGCGTTTTAAAGGGGTGATGCAGGAAGTTAAAACGTCGGAATACCCGATCATCCTCTTTATTGATGAGGCGCACACCTTGATTGGGGCCGGCAATCAGGCCGGTGGTCTGGACGTGTCGAACCTGATTAAACCGGCGCTGGCGCGCGGGGAGCTGCGCACTATCGCTGCCACCACGTGGAGTGAGTACAAGAAATACGTTGAAAAAGATGCCGCACTGTCACGGCGTTTTCAGTTGGTGAAAGTGGGAGAGCCTGATGCGGAAGAAGCGACGGTGATCCTGCGAGGCCTGCGCGGTATTTACGAAAAAGCGCACGGGGTGCTGATTGATGATGAAGCACTGCAAGCCGCTGCACAGCTATCTGCGCGTTATATCTCGGGTCGGCAGTTGCCGGATAAAGCCATCGATGTGCTGGATACCGCCTGTGCTCGGGTGGCCATCAACCTCACGACACCACCACGGGCAATCAGCCATTTACACAATGCCTTGCGTCAGCGTGAGCTGGAAATTACTCAGCTGGAGCGTCAGAGCCTGATTGGCTTGGGTGAGCACAGTGAGCGCTTGGGTCAGCTGCATGAACAACAAGCACAGGATCACGAGGCACTGGTCCAGCTGGAGGCGAGCTGGCGGCAGCAGCAATCGCTGGTACAGCAAATCATCAGCTTGCGAGCGGCGTTACTGGCGGACGCATCGACTCATCCTGCACACGCAGAAGAGTCTGTGTCGATGGATGATGTCGCGGCCGTGGCGGAATTAACCCCTTTGGAGGCGGAGTTATCCACCTTGCAGCAAGAGTCGGTGTTGGTTTCTGCGCACGTGGACAAAACGCAAATTGCCGCCGTCATAGCCGAGTGGACTGGCGTGCCGTTGAACCGGATCTCTCAAGGTGAGCTGGATGTAGTGACTCGCTTACCGGAGTTTCTGGGCGCAGGGATCAAGGGACAGGACGTCGCGGTTAGCCATTTGCACCGTCACTTACTGACTGCGCGAGCCGATTTGCGTCGCCCAGGTCGTCCGCTCGGTGCATTTTTGCTGGTGGGGCCGAGTGGGGTCGGGAAAACCGAAACAGTCGTGCAGATTGCGGATCTGATGTTTGGTGGTCGGCAGTACCTGACGACTATCAATATGTCGGAATATCAGGAAAAACATACAGTTTCGCGTTTAATTGGCTCGCCTCCGGGTTATGTCGGTTTTGGTGAGGGCGGGGTGCTGACCGAGGCTATCCGTCAAAAACCGTACTCTGTCGTGTTGCTGGATGAAGTCGAGAAGGCGCACCCAGATGTGTTGAATCTCTTCTACCAAGCTTTTGATAAAGGCGAACTGGCCGATGGTGAAGGGCGGATCATTGATTGTAAGAATGTGGTGTTCTTCCTGACGTCCAACTTGGGCTTCCAGACCATCGTCGAGTACGCCGAAACGCCGGACCAACTGCTCGATGTGCTCTATCCGGAATTGGCCGCCTTCTTCAAACCGGCCTTGCTGGCGCGTATGGAAGTGATCCCCTACCTGCCACTGAACCATGACACGCTGGTGGAAATTGTCCGCGGCAAACTGTCTCGCTTAGAAAAACTGCTGTACAGCCGTTTTGGCGCCGAGGTGGAGATTGACGCGCAGGTGCACGAAGAGATTTTGCGCCGTGCTAACCGTA
>JBOFCH010000451.1:0-5573 GCA_051645985.1 Plesiomonas sp.
AGTCGAGTAAAACAGCGTCACTCTCAATAGGGCTAGCATTACTGGTGGTCGCCTCCACCGTTATCGGTGTCGGTGCGGGCTATCAGCGATTAGGTCACTGGGAAGCATGGCGCAACTGGCAAGCCAATCCAGATCCACTACAAAATCTAGATGGTGCGGCACTACGCAGTGCTGCCGGCGCCCGGCTGCATCAGCGGATCAACCAAGACCCGCGTGATCAGGACGCATGGGCCGAGCTAGCACAATGGCTGCTGTATCAAAACCGGTTTGACGAATCACTGTGGGCCTATGAGCAATTGACGCAGCTAGAGGGGGAAACCCGCGCCGCGACACTGGCAGCTCGAGCCACCGTTATGTATTACCGTGATGGACAACAAATGAGCGCACCAGTCAAGCGGGAGCTGGCTCAAGCATTGGCACAAGATCCGGGCGAAGTCACTGCACTGATGCTATTGGCCTCTGATCATTTTCTCAACGGTCGCTACCAAGATGCTGCCACGATCTGGCAACGCTTACTGGATGATAATCGGCCTCGACTGAATCGAGAATCGGTGATTATGGCCTTACAAACTGCGCAAACGTTGAACGGTATCTAATCATCAATCGAGCGGTGTATAACCGTATTATATAAAAACTAAGAGGGAGTCGAAGGCTCCCTCTTAGCTTGATGTCACTTGATGTCACTTGGGATGGTTTAGGTTTTAATCAGTGAGTTTTAACGATCTAAACGTTTAATTAATTCACTAAACTCGAACTTGTATGGTTCGTGTATGGCTCTTGTATGGCTCTTGTATAGTTCAAGCCAGAATGGCAATCAAACCATAGGTAATGATCATCGCCAGCGAACCGACGGTAGTAATCAAAGCCCAGCGTAAATTGGTATCCATATCCTTTCCCTCCTTTTGCCCTTTTTGCTTTTCCCTTTTTCTTGCTATCTTTTTTGTTGCCTTCTTCGTGTTGCTTAGATTTTCAGCTTAAGTTGCCATGACTTAAGTTGTCATTGCTTAAGTTATAGTTTAGCGCCTTAATCACCTTGTGTCTTTTTTGTTAATGTGCGTTTCATCACCAATAAAGAATGATACAATCACGTAACCTTATATCAGGTTATAACCACATCAAATTTGGCAACCCGGTTTTTGCACCTAAGAATGGACAAGGTCTTTGTACTTAAGAATGGACAAAAGTATGCGACGGATCATTTCACTGATTACCCTTACTCTGGCTTCAATCACCAGCTTAACGGCACAGGCTGCGCCGGATCAGGCTTGTTTTACCGAAAAATACGCGGCGTTTGTCAAAGCCTCTGACAACTGGTACACCTCACTGCTCAATAAAGTCACAGAACAACATCCTGATCTGGCCGAAGCCGGTAAACAGTTTTTGGCCGAGCGTAACCACTACTTTGAACGAAACTTTACCGCTGTGCGCTGGTATCTTAATCATGAGCCAGAAAAACTGGCGTTAGATAAACCGGTTAATGAATGGCTCGCCTTAGATTCCGCCAGCACCGAGATACTAAGCACGCAAAGTCCCGAATTTGCCGAGCAAAATGAGCAGGTATTTAATGATCGGGTACTAAAACCTAATCCACAAAATTATGCCTTACGTGCAGCCTTTGCCGATTTACTGACTCACCCGGAAAATGTGAAAGCCAGTCTGGAAGCGTACAATGATGCAATGGAAAAAATCGAAAATCAGACTTGCCAGAAATAATACCGCGACCCATTCCTAATCACATCGTGTCACGTTGAATAAAACGGCACCTAAACCGCCACAATCACGCATGAAAATGCATACTGGTGGCGGTTTTTAGCGTCAAATAGATAAAAATCACACAAATTTTCTCTTTTCTGCTTCCAGAATAGAACATTATAAGACAAAATGATCTTTTGGATGTTCGACATCAGGCAACGTTCTGTGCAGTGGTTGGCTAAATCAGCATTTATTGTTGCACCAATCAGCAACGGTATGCGATAAAACAGCAAACGCTTTCGTTACCACAACAGACAATTAAACCAACAACGAAGATAGACTACTGGTTAACCTCTGCCCGTGTCTTGATGCTCGCTCAATCAGGAGTTTCTTTTATTCATGGCAACGATCAAAGATGTCGCCAAACTTGCGGATGTTTCCACCACTACCGTATCACACGTGATTAATAAGACACGTTTTGTGGCGGAAGAAACACGAAACCGTGTATGGGAAGCAGTAAAAACACTGCATTATTCACCAAGTGCGGTTGCTCGAAGCTTGAAGGTAAATCATACCAAATCCATCGGTATGATTGTGACCACCAGTGATACCCCGTATTTCGCCGAAATTGTACAATCGGTAGAAGAGCACTGCTATCGTAAGGGTTATACCCTGTTTCTGTGTAACTCACAGAATAACGTGGAAAAGCAGCGCGCTTATCTGGCAATGCTGGCGCAAAAACGTGTCGATGGTCTGTTGGTTATGTGCTCGGAATACAACTCTCAGCTGCTAGAGTTGCTGGAGAATTACCGTAACATTCCGATGGTCGTGATGGACTGGGGTCCGACTGACAGTGCCTATACCGATCGTATTCAGGATAACAGTTTTGACGGTGGCTATCTGGCAACCAAGTACCTGATTGATCGCGGTCACCGCGATATCGGTGCGATCACTGGCCAAATGAATAAAACCACTACACAAACTCGCTATGATGGTTTCCTGAAAGCCATGCGTGATGCCGGTTTGCCGGTGCGTGATGAGTGGATTGCTGAAGGTAACTTTGAGCCAGAATCCGGCCATATTGCCATGAGTCATATTCTGCAAAATTCACAGCATCCAACCGCGGTATTCTGCTTTAACGACACCATGGCAATGGGTGCAATCTGTGCCGCCGGTGAGCAAGGGCTGCGTATTCCGCAGGATATCTCAATTATTGGCTATGATAATATTCGTGATGCCCGTTTCTTCTCGCCACCGCTGACCACCATCCACCAGCCAAAAGCCCGTTTGGGTGCCATGGCCTTTGATATGCTTATTGATCGCATCATCAATAAGCGTGAAGGTGGACAGGTGATTGAACTGCATCCAGAGCTGGTTGCGCGCAGTTCAGTGATTGACGGCCCACATAAAGGCTGAATATTTACACCGCAGCAGGCTCATTTGAGCTTGCTGTTTTATTATCTCGCCATTATTTCTTAGTCGCACCTTTCGCCTTTCTTCCACTGTTTGATGTTGTTATCGCTCATCTTGTACACAAAAATCTCGTTGCACTACTGGACAGATAATTATAACAACTGTATATATATACATCACAGGAGGTATTCCCATGCGTGTTGAAGTCTCTATTGATCGAAATCTGTCTTTACCGGCGCATTTTGAACAACGGCTGCACACTGTACTCAGCGAGCAGTTAAACCGTTATTTTGATGAACCCAATGTGTTTATTAAACGCGGCGCTAATGGGCTTTCAGTATTACGCGCCAGCAAGGAAGAGCGGGATAAAGTTGAAGAGATCCTACAAGAGGTTTGGGAAAGTGCCGATGAGTGGCTATCCGAGTAGCAATTCGTAGCGATTAGTTGGTGTCCAATCTGTGTAAGGAGCAATTGAGCCAGTTAAATAAGTGCTGTTAGCCATTTAGCAGTAAGCCATTTAAATAATGGCTTAATAACGGCCAATTTAAGTTGCTAGACCAGAAGATTAAGTTGCTAGGCCAAAAACGATGCCCTGAGTCAGGCTCAAAAGCCATCGTTAAATAAGTGTCGACTCCACACCTATCGTAAAAATTACGTATTCCCTTAATTTTGTCTTAAGTATTGCTTTTTATCCTTGCTCATAACACCACATGGAGGCGTTATGAGCACATCAGACTATTTCCCCTATTCGCTGCAAGTTGCCCGCAGCCGCCAACAACAAGAGCCGCTGAAACAGTTTATTCAGATGGCCTATACCCGTGAGTTTTCTGCCTCTATCCCGCATTTTTTACCTCTGCTACTCGGTCTGTACGACGAACATAGCCAGCTAATTGGTGCCTGTGGTGTCAATCCCGCCACCAGCGGCTCCTTATATTTGGAACATTACCTTAATGCGCCGGTGGAGAACATCATCTCCCAACGGCTGGCTGAATCCAGCGAGAAAACAGACACACTGCCCGTCACGCGTACTCAAATTGCAGAAATCGGCAATCTGGCCGTTAGTAACCCGGGGAACGGACGCTTATTATTTGCTGCGTTGTGCCGTTTTTTACTCGCTGATGGTTACCCCTGGGTCACCTTTACCGGCACGCAAAAATTGCGTAACAGCCTGCATCGTCTACATCTCAATCCGCTGCTTTTAGCCAACGCTCACGCCGAACAAGTCGGTGCCGATGCCGGTGCATGGGGAAATTATTATCACTGCGCACCACAAGTGATGGCCGGTAATATTCACGACAGTTTAGCAATACTCACCCGTATCTCACCATCGGTACGTCTGATGCCATCACCTTCCCTCTCCTCATTGATATTGCCGGGTTTTCCTTTGGTATGGGGAGCGTGCTAATGAACATGCTTTTGTTGCAGGCTATACGTCAACACGCCGAGCGCACGCCACATAACATTGCTTTGCAAGACAGCCGCTACGCCCTAAGTTACGCAACGCTTTGGCAGCAGATACAGCAACGTGCCGCCGAATTGCGCAGCTTTAATGTTCATCGGCTAGTGGTGGCCTTGGATAACGGCATCGAGTGGGCGCTGACCGATCTCAGTGCGCTATATGCTGGCATTACGGTGATTCCCGCGCCGCACTTTTTCTCCACGCAACAGCAAGAGTGGCTACTTAACAATAGCCGCGCCGATAGCTTGCTAACAGATTCTTTATTTATAAACAGCTCACTCACAGACAGCCTGCTCACGGAAGGCTTGCTCACCTCTAGCGCGGCTACCCACTGGGAGCTTGCCGGTACGCTGACCCCAGCGATCGCGCCGACTACCAGCACCGAGATCAGCATTGGAACCGATAACGTTCAAAGTTTGCCGAGCAAATTATTACAACGTCACAACCATCAAGGATATTCTGCGCTTGCTCATGTACACCCAGCATCGGCAACACACCCCACAACCGCTATCGCCAAAATTACCTTTACCTCTGGTACAACGGGTCAGCCAAAAGGCGTGTACCTGAGCGTCGATAACCTGATGCAGACCACACAGTCACTGGCCGATGCCGTGCGCACACTCGGTATCCAGCGTCATCTGACGGTATTGCCGCTAACGACGTTGCTGGAAAACATCACCGGTTTGTATGTTCCCTTGCTGCTTGGTGCCACCAGCTTGTTGCCTTCGTTACGCGAGATCGGCTTTCAAGGCTCAAGCCGGCTAGATCCAACGCCATTCTTGCGCTGTCTACAGACTTTCCGGCCCCACAGCATGGTCTTGGTGCCAGAGCTGCTGAGACTACTCATCGCGCTCGCCCCCAACGCCGCAGACAGTCTGCATGAGCTGCGTTTCGTGGCTGTTGGTGGCGGACGTGTTGCTGCCAGTTTGCTGCAACAGGCGGAAAAACTGCATCTGCCTGTTTATCAGGGCTACGGGTTATCCGAATGTGGCTCGGTGGTTTCCCTCAA
>JBOFCH010000452.1:0-3690 GCA_051645985.1 Plesiomonas sp.
TGACCGTTAACGGTCACTTTCGCCCACGCTGGATCGGCTTTGATTGGGCTTTGTACGCCGTCCATGGTCACGTCTTCCGGCAATACTACCGGCAGCATGTCTTCTGGTGTTGGGATCACGGTGCCGTCTTCCAATGTGATCATTGGAATTGGCGCACCCCAGTAGCGCTGACGGGACACACCCCAGTCACGCAAACGGAAGTTTACACGGCGCTCGCCTTTACCGATGCTGTGCAGCTTGTCAGCTACTGCATTGAACGCGCCGTCGAAGTCCAGACCGTCGAACTCACCGGAGTTAAACAGAATGCCTTTTTCAGTGTAAGCCTGAGCGGAGATATCCAGCTCGCTACCGTCAGTCGGTTTGATTACCGCATCAATCGGCAGGCTGTACTTGGTGGCAAATTCATAATCGCGCTGATCGTGCGCCGGTACGGCCATCACGGCACCGGTGCCGTAACCCATCAGTACAAAGTTAGCGACCCATACTGGTACCTTGCGGCCATTCAGTGGGTGGATAGCGTACAGGCCGGTGGCCACGCCTTTTTTCTCCATGGTCGCCAGCTCAGCTTCGGCAACCTTGGTGTTACGGCATTCGTTGATGAATGCAGCCAGCTCTGGGTTGTTCTCAGCGGCTTTTTGCGCCAGTGGGTGACCGGCGGCAATACCGACATAGGTCACGCCCATGAAGGTGTCTGGACGAGTGGTGTACACGGTCAGCGTGTCATCCATACCGTCGATATCAAAGGTGATATCGACCCCTTCAGAGCGGCCAATCCAGTTGCGCTGCATGGTTTTCACCATGTCTGGCCATTCGTTCAGGCCGTCCAGATCGCTCAGCAGTTGATCGGCGTAGTCAGTGATCTTGATGAACCACTGTGGGATCTCTTTTTGTTCAACTTTGGTGTCACAACGCCAGCAGCAACCTTCGATGACTTGCTCGTTAGCCAGTACGGTTTGGTCGTTCGGGCACCAGTTCACGGAAGAGGTTTTCTTGTACACCAGACCCTTTTCATACAGTTTGGTGAAGAACCACTGCTCCCAACGATAGTATTCTGGCTTGCAGGTGGCGATTTCACGCTTCCAGTCATAGCCAAAACCCAGCATTTTCAGCTGGTTTTTCATGTATTCGATGTTGTCGTAAGTCCAAGGCGCTGGCGCGGTTTTGTTTTTGATCGCCGCGTTTTCCGCTGGCAGACCGAACGCATCCCAGCCGATAGGTTGCAGTACGTTTTTGCCCTGCATGCGCTGATAACGGGAGATCACATCACCGATGGTGTAGTTACGCACGTGACCCATGTGCAGGCGACCGGACGGATACGGGAACATGGAGAGGCAATAAAACTTCTCTTTGCTGGCATCTTCGGTAACCTGAAACGTTTTTTTGGTATCCCAATGTTGCTGAACCTTGCCTTCAAGGTCTTCCGGGCGATATTGCTCTTGCATGCTGACAATCCAGAATTCTGTGGGGTTAGTTAAGTATCAAACTTAGAAATGGTCATAGAATAACGTATTGAAGCAAGGTGCAACAATAGCAACCGGCTTTTCCCGCGGGAGTTTAGTGTTTTGCTGTCGGTGGAGGACTCTTTTCTTGCCGATTACACTAAATGGAGCGGTTATCTACCGGCATAGCCCTATCGAGGCTGAGGAGGCATGATGAATAAGTGGACAAAGTACTATCAGGCGTTTATCGAGCGTTTTACCCGAGATCTGCAAACCGGTGAACACCAGATTAATAAGGCGGTGGAGACCACCGAAGCTTATCTGAATGCCACCAGTGATCTGACCCGTGACGAACTGGCGTTGATCAATGCCTACATTGAGCGAGATCTGGCGGAATTTGCTCAGTCATATGAAGAGAGTAAGGCCGAGTTTAAAGAAGGGGTGTTTTACCTGAGCCTGAGAGAGAGTCTCTGGCAAGGGCTGGCGGATATTACCGATAAAACCCAGCTAGAATGGCAGGAGGTGATTGATGATGTCACGCACCACGGCGTCTATCAAAGCGGTGAGATTGTCGGGCTGGGTAATCTGGTGTGTGAACACTGCCACCATCGGCTGGTGTTTAATCATCCCGATGTGTTGCCGGCGTGCCCGAAATGCGGGAGTACCGAATTTAGCCGCCAGCCCTTTCAGCCCTAGCGATTGAGATGCTGGGTGAGGTTGAAGTCGAGACGGTCTCCAATCGGTAGAGGATGGCTGCGATAATACATACAATGGGCAATGGAACATAAAAAACGCCGTCGGTTGACGGCGTTTTAGTTTGCTCTGGACGCCGTTATTACTGGCGACGACGCAGTATCAGCGCCGCACCCAGCGCCAGTATTGAGGCAATCCACAGCGGAAGATTACCGAAACGGGCATACGGTGTTTCACCGCGCGTTGGCACGACCGTGGCGCTCAATACCGCCGTTTTAAATTGCGGGATCTGCTGTTGGATCTCACCATTGCTGTCGATAACGGCGGTTACGCCGTTATTGGTCGCCCGCAGCAGAGGACGGCCCAGCTCCAAAGCGCGCATCCGCGCCATTTGGAAGTGTTGCCATGGGCCGATCGAGTGACCAAACCACGCATCATTGGAGACGGTCAGCAGGAAATCGGTATTTGGATTTTGCAGGAAGTTATCCCGCATCCGGCCGCCCAGAATAATCTCGTAGCAGACGGCGGTTTCCAGCTGGAAGTTGCCAGCCCGCAGATCTGATTGTAAGTAGTCACCCCGGCTGAAGGAGGACATCGGCAGATTGAACAGGGGTGCAATTTCACGCAGCAGGCTTTCAAACGGTACGTACTCGCCAAACAGCACCAGATGGTTCTTGTTATAGCGGTTGTGTGTCGGGTACTGGTAAGTTTCTTGTGGATCGCCCAGCACAATCACGGTATTGAAAAACTGCTTGGTTTTCGGATTCCGGTCAACCACACCGGTGATCAGCATCGATTTATTGCTGCGAGTGATGCTGTCGAGCATGCTCAGCAGCTCATTTTCTTCGGTTTCCAGTGAGGGGATCGCCGCTTCTGGCCAAATCACCAGATCGCCACGTTGCAGGTAAGGGCGCGACATATCGAGGTAGGTTTGCAAAGTCGGGATCCGGTAGGCTGACTCCCATTTCAGCTCCTGATCGATATTGCCCTGTACCAGTGCGACATTGATTTTGCGCTCACCATCGGCTTTTACCCAATGCAGGTTGGCCAGTGGCAGCGCCGCCAGCGGTAAGGCAATCCCAACCACGGCTGGGATCACTTTACGCCGCACCAGTGCCAGCGTAAACAGACCGCTTAACAGCATCAGAACGAAGGTAATGCCCTGCACGCCGCTAATCGAACCGAGTCCGCGCAGTGGGCCATCAATTTGGGTATAACCGAATTGCAGCCACGGGAAACCGGTGAACATCCAACCACGCAGAAACTCGGTGAACGTCCAGAGTACCGGTGCAGCAAACACCAGCCTTGCGGCATTCGCAAACGGCAGTGTGCGCGTGAGCAGGGCCGCAAACAGTGCCGGATACAGTGACAGATAGGCCGCGAGCAGGGCAACCAGCATCCAGCCGATGGCCACCGGTAACCCGCCAAACTGCTGGATACTGACATTGATCCAGCTGATGCCGGTGATAAACAGGCCAAAGCCCCAGACAAAACCGACGAGTGCCGCTTGTTTGGCACTGCGGTTTAACGTCAGGAGCAACAGCCCCATCAAGGATAA
>JBOFCH010000453.1:0-2145 GCA_051645985.1 Plesiomonas sp.
GAGATTATTTATCTCGCCGATACGCCATTCGAACGGTTACTCGATATTCAACGTCAAGTTGGTCAGTGCCAGACCATGACCAGCTTGTCACAGGCTGATTTTGAAGCCCGACTGGAAGCGGTGTTCCATCAGAATACCGGTGAGTCGCAACAGATTGCGCAGGATATCGATCAATCCGTCGATCTTCTCTCGCTTTCGGAAGAGATGCCCGCAAATGAAGATCTCCTGAATGAAGATTCAGCGGCACCGGTTATCCGCTTGATCAATGCTATTTTGAGTGAGGCCATCAAAGAAACCGCCTCCGATATCCACATTGAAACCTATGAAAAAACAATGTCGATCCGTTTTCGCATCGACGGCGTTTTGCGGACAATTTTACAGCCCAACAAAAAACTGGCGGCACTGCTTATCTCCCGAATTAAGGTCATGGCTCGTCTTGATATCGCCGAAAAACGTATTCCACAGGATGGAAGGATCAGTTTGCGTATCGGGCGACGTAACATAGATGTCCGCGTATCCACACTGCCATCCATCTATGGTGAACGCGCTGTGCTCCGTCTGCTGGATAAAAACAGCCTCCAGCTTTCATTGAACAACCTGGGGATGACGGCAGCGGATAAACAGGATTTAGAAAATCTCATTCAGCTTCCGCACGGTATTATCCTGGTGACAGGGCCGACAGGCTCCGGTAAAAGCACCACGCTCTACGCCATCCTTTCGGCGCTTAATATCCCTGGCCGTAATATTCTGACGGTAGAAGATCCCGTGGAATATGAGCTGGAAGGCATTGGACAAACGCAGGTGAATACCCGTGTGGATATGTCTTTCGCTCGCGGCCTGCGCGCCATACTTCGCCAGGACCCGGATGTCGTCATGGTGGGGGAAATTCGTGATACAGAAACCGCGCAAATTGCGGTTCAGGCCTCGCTCACAGGCCATCTGGTACTCTCAACACTCCACACTAACAGTGCATCAGGCGCAGTCACCCGGCTACGCGACATGGGCGTCGACTCATTCCTGCTTTCATCTTCACTGGCAGGGATTATCGCGCAACGTCTGGTTCGTCGTCTGTGTCCGCAATGCCGACAATTCACGCCCGTATCGCCCCAGCAAGCGCAGATGTTTAAATATCATCAGCTCGCGGTGACAACAATTGGCACTCCCGTAGGTTGCCCTCATTGCCATCAATCCGGTTATCAGGGGCGCATGGCGATCCACGAAATGATGGTGGTGACGCCGGAATTGCGGGCCGCTATTCATGAAAATGTGGATGAACAAGCACTGGAGCGACTGGTCCGGCAACAACACAATGCCTTAATCAAAAATGGCCTGCAAACAGTGATACGCGGTGACACCTCCTGGGATGAGGTTATGCGCGTCGCCAGTGCTACGCTGGAGAACAAAGCATGAATTATCGCTATCGCGCCATGACCCAGGATGGTCAAAAATTGCAGGGGATCATTGATGCTAACGATGAACGTCAGGCACGACTGCGGCTGCGTGAAGAAGGGCTTTTCCTGTTGGATATTCGCCCCCAAAAAAGTTCGGGAGTAAAAACACGTCGCCCGAGGATCAGCCATAGTGAACTGACGCTTTTCACCCGGCAGTTGGCAACCTTAAGCGCAGCGGCATTACCCCTGGAAGAGAGCCTTGCCGTAATTGGTCAACAAAGCAGTAATAAACGACTGGCTGACGTGTTAAATCAGGTACGCAGCGCCATCCTTGAAGGGCATCCCCTTTCAGATGCATTACAGCATTTCCCCACGCTTTTCGATTCGCTCTACCGTACCCTGGTAAAAGCGGGCGAAAAGAGCGGTCTGCTGGCCCCGGTGTTGGAAAAGCTGGCTGATTACAATGAAAACCGGCAGAAAATCCGCAGCAAGCTCATTCAGTCACTGATCTACCCCTGCATGCTCACTACGGTGGCGATTGTGGTCGTGATTATTCTCCTCACTGCTGTCGTGCCCAAAATTACCGAACAGTTCGTGCATATGAAGCAGCAACTGCCACTGAGTACACGCATTCTTTTAGGTCTGAGCGACACGTTGCAACGTACCGGCCCGACATTATTAGCGACAGTATTTATTGTCGCTGTGGGTTTCTGGCTCTGGTTAAAACGCGGCAATAACCGCCACCGTTTTCATG
>JBOFCH010000454.1:0-5172 GCA_051645985.1 Plesiomonas sp.
GAAGATAGTCTGGATGTTACCTTCATCATCTTTCTCGACACGCTCAGCTTTGATCACGTACGCATTACGCAGACGCACTTCTTTACCCAGCACCAGACGCTTGTACTGCTTGTTGGCCTCTTCACGGAAGTCAGCGCGATCGATAAAGATCTCGCGGGTAAATGGCAGCTCACGGGTCCCCATTTCCGCTTTGTTCGGATGCACTGGCGCTTGTAGCACTTCCAGATGACCTTCTGGCAAGTTCTCAATCACCACGCGAACCGGATCCAAAACCGCCATCGCGCGCGGCGCATTCTCGTTCAGATCTTCACGGATGCAAGCTTCCAGCGCAGACATCTCCACCAAGTTATCCTGCTTGGTCACACCGATACGACGGCAGAACTCGCGGATAGACTCTGACGTATAGCCACGACGACGCAGACCCGAGATGGTCGGCATACGCGGATCATCCCAACCGCTCACCACTTGCTCAGTCACCAACTGATTCAGCTTGCGCTTAGACATGATGGCGTATTCGAGGTTCAGACGTGAGAACTCATACTGACGCGGATGGCAAGGAATGGTGATGTTATCCAGTACCCAATCGTACAAACGACGGTTATCTTGGAACTCCAGTGTACAGATGGAGTGCGTGATCCCTTCCAGCGCATCGGAAATGCAGTGGGTGAAATCGTACATCGGGTAGATGCACCACTTGTTACCCGTCTGATGGTGATCGGCGAACTTGATCCGGTAGATAACCGGATCGCGCATCACGATGAACGGCGATGCCATGTCGATTTTGGCACGCAGACACGCACTACCCTCGGCAAACTCACCGTTTTTCATCTTCTCAAACAACGCCAAGTTTTCTTCTACGCTGCGATCGCGATATGGGCTGTTTTTACCCGGCTCAGTCAGGGTGCCGCGGTATTCGCGCATTTGTTCGGCAGTCAGCTCATCCACATACGCCAGACCTTTTTGGATCAGCTCAATCGCATACTGATGCAGCTGATCAAAATAGTCGGATGAATAGCAGATCTTTCCGCTCCACTCAAACCCCAGCCATTTCACGTCGTTCTGGATAGATTCCACGAACTCCATGTCTTCTTTTGCTGGGTTGGTATCATCAAAGCGCAGGTTACACTGGCCCTGATAATCTTTAGCAATGCCGAAGTTCAGGCAGATGGATTTCGCATGACCGATATGCAGGTAGCCATTTGGCTCCGGCGGAAAACGGGTATGCACGCTGGTATGTTTACCGGACGCCAGATCCTCATCGATGATCTGACGGATAAAGTTAGTCGGGCGGGCTTCAGCCTCACTCATTTTTTTACCCTCACTCGCGGTGATGCAACAACATAACCTAGTATCATCCACAATACCTGTGCTGCAAACAACTGTTGCAGACACAATACTGCACAAAAACCGAAAAAAAACCCGCCATCAGGCGGGTTGAACCGAGCACAACATGCACAAAGTGTGTGAAGACGGTCGTTGCCGTCAAAATCCTTCCTTAGCGAGCGTCAGGAAGGCAATCATGTCCCGTTTAGGAGATAGGCCGATAACGCTTCCCTTACCGGCGGCCAACCGGTAAGGAAATTTACCTAGGGATAAACTCGAATGCTTATTTGACACTCTCGACACGGCTAGCGCGCTTGCCATCTGGGCTAACGGTACGCACTTGTACTTCGCCCGTAACAGTCGGCTTGGCGGCGGCGTCATAACGCTGCCACGTTTTACCGTTGTCCGCCGAGTATTCCACGGCCAGACCCGGCAATGCGGAGTTCACTTCCAGCACGCCCGCGCTGACAACAGCGCCCGGGACTGGCAGACGATACTGCACACCGGCCGCATCCAGCTTCGCCAGCTCACGCTGACCCAGCAAGTTGGCAAAACGCACCCAATCACGGTTCAGCGCTTTATTGTTAACAAAGCGAGTTTCGCCACCTTTGAACTCACGACCGGCCACATAATCCAGCTCCCAGTCAGCACGGTGCCAAGCACGCTCAGCCAGTGGCAACATCCGTGGGAAAATCATGTACTCCATGCCCGGATCGGTACGGATACTTTCGCTCCAGAACTGGCCTTGTACGCCGGTAGCACCGCCCCACTTCTTGTCGCTCTTGGCATTAAAGTGGTTACCGTCACGATCTACTGAGGTTTCCGCGTTTTGTGGCAGGTTGTTTGGCGCGAAACCGAACACCTTGCGCTCATCACTAAAACGAGTGGCCCAGTAATAACCACTCTCTTTCGGATTCACTTCGTATGGCATATCGAAGTACACGTAATCCGGGTTCGATACCACCAGCTCATAGCCTTTGTTCACCCAGTCATTGGCTGAATCAAAGCCACCCCAGTACAGGGTATCCCAGAAGTTCACACCGGTTTTCTTAGTGGCAAAGTCAGCTGCGCCATTGGCATCTTTCAGGCCATCTTGCCACGCCATCATGGTGGTGATGCCGTGCTTGTTAACCAGCTGACTGACTTCCTTGGCAAACTGACTTGGCAGGTGCTCAAAATCAGAAACCTTGCCGCTGGCGACCATCTTCTGACAAGCCGGAGACTTCGCCCATGGCTTATCTTCCTTACTCTGATCGATAGTGCCGCGCCAATCTACTTTCTCAGCGGCATTCACATCTTGGAAACCACCGCCCAGACGGATATTTTTCGCTTCATCACCACCAAAGTGCCAGGTTTGCAGCGGTTGACCCGCTTCTTGGTGCATAGCCGCCACTTCACCGATCACCTTATCCACAAACGCTTGGGACGATTCTAAGCACGGATTCAGGTAACTGGCGCGGTTATAGAACTGTACCGACAAGGTATTCGAGGTATCTTGCGGATCCAGCAGACGATACTGATTGGCTTCGGCTTCTTTGCCTTCGGCCATCAGTTTCTTGTAACGCGCTTCCATGGATACCACCGCCGCACGCGCGTGCGCTGGCATATCCAGCTCTGGGATCACCTCGATGTTCCGCGCTTTGGCGTACTTGAGGATCTCCACATAATCTTGCTTGGTGTAGAAACCGCTTCCCTGATTGTTGTTGTCCGGCCCCGAACCCAGCTGTGGCAGCAGGCACTGAGTTTCACTCAGGTCATGGCAACGCTGGCTACCCACCTCAGTCAGCTCCGGCAGGCCCGGGATCGCCAGACGCCAGCCTTCATCATCGCTCAGGTGGAAATGGAATTTGTTCAGCTTGTACGCGGCCATTTGATCCAGCAAGCGTAAAATGCTCTCTTTGTTGTGGAAGTTACGGCCCACATCGGCATGCATACCCCGGTGCTCAAAGCGCGGCATATCCTTCACCGTCACCGTGGCAATGGTTTTGCTGCCATCCATCGGGATCAATGACATCAATGACTGCAAACCATAGAACGCGCCGGCGGCGTCATTACCTACAATCTGCGCACCTTGCGGTGTCACTTTCAGGGTATAGGCCCCTGCGGTCTGCCACTTGCCTTTAAAAGCCGCCTTGTTGATCTTCACATCCACCGGATAAGCATCGGCAGCAGTGGAAGCGTTCACGCCCAGCTGAGCCAAACGTTCTGTCACCGCATCCAGTGTGGTTTTTGGCAGCGCCAAAGTCTGAATATTAATACCGTGCGACAAGTTAGCATCCGCTTTACCCACCGTCACTTCGACCGGGGTTGGCAGGATCTGGCCGCGCAGCTGTTGCGCTGGCAGTACAGGCACATCCTGATTCTTGGCGTAACGGGTTTGCGCGTTCATCAGCACATTGTTGTCACCGCTGGTACGCTTCCAGTTATCACCGGTGATCGGTGCCGAAAATTCGGTCACGTTTTCAGTATCGGTATTGCTGATCACTTTTGGCTTCGCATCACCGGCGGTGACATACCAACGTGGCATGAAGTCAGTTTCAAACAACTGCCAGTATTCGCCAATGATAGGAATCTCAACCACTTCACCGGATTGGAAGCCATCAAACTTATCGGTCGGATCCAGCTTATGCAGGTCACCGGTGACGTGGGTGATCTTAAATTGTTCGTTTTCCACCGCCAAGATTTGACGGATGCTGTGGAAATAGATGGTCCATGCTTTACCGCTGATTTCACCGCCATTGTTGGTCAGTGTGATCGTGGCTTTGTTACAGGCTGCCCACTCGGCACCCAGCGCGCCACAGTTGACACCATTTTCGCCACCGTGGTTATCCAGTACTGCGTACTGCACATTCAGCTGGCTACCCATACGGTTAACCAAAGTCTGGTTACTGTCGCCGCTACCGGCACAACCGGTCAACGCCATCGTGGTCGCGATAGCAATGGCAGATAATCTCAACATAAAAACCCCCTAAACCACTCCAATTAGCCTGAAAAAAGACGTGATCAGGCCGTCAAACCCGGCCCCATAGGGGCCGGGAAATCACAACTAAACAAAGATAGAGATAAAACGGATTACGCTTTCGCGGTAGGAATGCTGATGTTGCTCAGATCTTCAGTCGCAGGAATGCGCTTCATTTCTGTGGCGATGATTTCAGCTTGTGGGCCAAGGATAACCTGCAAGTTGTTCTCGCCCAGTTTCACGACACCCTTAGCACCCAGCGCTTTCAGTACACGCTCATCAGCGATGCTGCGGTCTTTCATGGTCAGACGCAGACGAGTGATACAAGCATCGATAGTCACGATGTTGCCATGGCCACCCAGCGCTTTCAGATACTTCTTCGCCAGCTCTTGGTTGTCATTGCTGTGTACCGCTTCAATCAGCTCTTCATCTTCGTCATCTTCACGACCTGGTGTTTTCAGGTTGAACTTAACGATAGCGAAACGGAACACCGCGTAGTACACCACGGAGAATGCCAGACCTTGCAGGATCAGCATGTACCATTGGGTCGCCAATGGGTTGCGAGAAGACAGCACCATATCCACCAGACCGGCGCTGAAACCAAAGCCGGCAATCCAATGCATGGAGGCGGCGATGAAGACAGAAATACCCGTCAACAGTGCGTGGATCACGTACAGCACCGGTGCCACGAACATGAAGGAGAATTCCAGCGGCTCGGTTACACCGGTAAAGAAGGCCGCTACCGCTGCTGCCAGCATGATAGAAGCAACTTTGTCACGGTTTTCACGCTTAGCGGTGTGGTAAATCGCCAATGCAGCGCCCGGCAGACCGAACATCATGATTGGGAAGAAGCCCGCCTGATACATACCGGTCACGCCCAGAACTGCTTT
>JBOFCH010000455.1:0-2727 GCA_051645985.1 Plesiomonas sp.
GGCGTCGCCGGAAGCGCTGCAACAGGACGTAGGACGTTATCTCAGTGGCCCAGCGCCGCGTATCCATCGTCACGGGCAAGATACCGATCTGGCGGCGCGTCACCGGCAGATTGTTGGGCAGCTCGACACGCTCAAGCAAGCGTGGTTGACGCATGCTGGCGAGATTGAAGCGCTGATTGCCAGCTCCGGTATTGCCAAGAACAAATACCGGGGCGATTGGGTCAGTAAATGGGTAGCGGATATCACCGCGTGGGCTTTACGGCCCACCACCGATTATCAATATCCCGACTCGCTGGCCCGCTTTGCCCAGTCGCGACTGCATGAGGCGACCAAAAAGGGCGAATGCCCATCGCTACCACTGTTTATGCAAATTGAGCTGCTGTGTGAGCAAACACTGACGTTGCGCGATATTGTGCTGGCTCAGGCCATCACTGAGCTGCGAGTGGCGATGCAGCGCCATAAACTGGAGCGCGGCGAGATGTCGTTTGACGATCTGCTGACCCGGTTGTCGCAGGCATTGCAACAAGAAACCGGCACTGCCTTGGCCGAGGCAATCCGACAGCGCTATCCCGTTGCGATGATTGACGAGTTTCAGGATACCGATCCGCAGCAATACCACATTTTCCGTACCCTGTATGGGGAGCG
This sequence comes from Plesiomonas sp., assembly GCA_051645985.1. Lineage (GTDB taxonomy): Bacteria > Pseudomonadota > Gammaproteobacteria > Enterobacterales > CAMTGL01 > Plesiomonas. The sequence continues at coordinate 646 of JBOFCH010000455.1, forward strand.
TAGCGATACGGGATTGTTGATGATTGGTGATCCGAAGCAAGCTATCTACGCTTTTCGCGGCGCAGATATTTTCACCTACATCGAAGCGCGCCGTAATGTAAGTGCTCACTATACGCTAGAGACCAACTGGCGCTCATCGGCGGGGATGGTCGCGGCGGTAAACCGGTTATTCAGCCTCTCGCCCGATCCCTTCTTGTTTCGGGATGATATTCCGTTTTCGGCGGTGCAGGCATCTCCGGCGGCCAGCGGCTTTCACTTTAGCCTCGATCAGCAGGTACTACCGGCGTTGCACTTGTGTCGCTTACCGGGTGAGCGCTGTAACAGCGGCGACTACCAGCAGCAGATGGCGGCAGCGTGTGCTGATTCGATTGCTGGCTGGCTGCAAGCGGGCGCGGAAGGGCGCGCTCAGATAGTACGCGGCCAGACAACGCGTCCGGTGGCGGCGCAAGATATCGCGGTGCTGGTACGTACCGGACGCGAAGCGGCATGGGTGCGTCAGGCGCTGAGTGCGCGTGGAGTGGCCTCCGTGTATCTGTCCAACCGCGACAGCGTATTTGGCTCGGCAGAAGCCACCGATCTGCTGCGTCTCTTGCAAGCGTGTTTACAGCCGGGACAGGAGCGTTTGCTGCGCGCGGCATTAGCCAGCAGTTTGCTCGGTTTAAGCGCCGCTCAGCTCGATGCGCTGAATCAGGATGAGGAGCGTTGGGAGCAGGTGGTCGCCGAGTTTGAAACCTACCGCCGTTGCTGGCAGCGCCAAGGCGTGTTACCGATGCTGCATCTGGTGCTGCGCCAACGCCAGCTGGCGGAAAACCTGCTAGCGGGGCTGGAGGGTGAGCGACGACTCACTAACCTGTTGCATCTGGGCGAGCTGCTACAAGAAGCCGCCGCAGAGTTAGACAGTGAGCATGCACTTCTGCGCTGGTTCGCGCTGCAACTGGCTGAACCGGCGTATGGCAGTGATGAGCAGCAATTGCGTTTGGAGAGCGATGCTCATCTGGTAAAAATCGTCACCATCCATAAATCCAAAGGCTTGGAGTATGGTCTGGTGTGGTTGCCGTTTGCCTGTGGTTTTCGTAAAGCCGATGGCAGTTTGTACCACGATGAGGCATTGCGACCGGTACTGGATTTGACCGGAGATCCGCAGGCCGCCGAGCGTGCCGAGCATGAGCGGCTGGCAGAGGATATTCGCCTGATTTACGTGGCGCTGACCCGCGCGATTTACCATTGTACGGTGGGCGTAGCTGCGCTCACTGTCGGTAATGGCAAGCGCGAGAGCACCGATTTGCATCAAAGTGCGTTTGGCTATCTGTTACAACAAGGGCAAGCCGGTGATGCGGCATTGTTGGCGCGCAGCTGCGCTCAGTTATGTGATGATGACGGTGCGGGTAACATCGCCTTGACCGAATTACCGGCTCCGGCACAGTTTTCGCCACCGGTCGCCGACGATGCCCCTGCACTGGCGGCGGCGGTCTTTACCGGTCAGATTGACCGTAATTGGTGGATCACCAGCTATTCGCATTTGAGCCGTCATCAAGAGGCGGTGGATTGGTTGCCACATTTTGACCAAGACGCAGCGGGTGAACAACCGGCCGCCGCGATGGCCATGGCTGGTGAGTCGTCTGAGCGCTTGTTATTGCCAAGTGGTGAGGCGCTGTACCCTGAGCCGTTAGCATCAGCGTCGGTGCTCGCACCAGACATAATGTCCCATCCTGAGTCAGCGCCAGATATGGAGCCAGAAACCGAGCCAGTCATTGAGTACTCGCCCTTTACCTTCCCACGCGGCGCTCGTCCGGGGACGTTTTTGCATAGCCTGTTTGAAGCGCTGGAGTTTACTGCACCCGATAGCTGGCCAGCGCCATTGGCGCAGATGAGCGAGGCGCATGGTCTGGATGTGCAGTGGCAGCCGGTATTACAGCGTTGGCTGGAACAAGTACTGGCGACGCCACTGGATGGTGAGCAACTGCGCCTCAATCAGCTCGGCCCACAAGATCGGCGGGTCGAGCTGGAGTTTTATTTACCGATTGATTCTCCGTTACAGGCGGCGCGTCTGGACAGCCTGTGTCGCCGCTACGATCCGCTCAC
>JBOFCH010000456.1:0-4373 GCA_051645985.1 Plesiomonas sp.
TACAACGGATCTTCAATCAAATAGGCGTAATTCCCCAGATTGAGCGACACGGTCAGCTTATCATCTAGCCAACTCACCAGATCGGTATAAGGCGGGATCGCCACCTGCATCTCGGCAAAACTGATCTTGAATACGATCAGAAATGGCACCAGAAAAAAGACCAACAGCCAGATATAAGGGGCAGCAATCACGGCATACCGCCCACCGGGCCGGTGACAAGCATCGAACAATTTCATCCCTGTCTCCTTCTTCCCTGCCTTAGGCGTTTAAGACGACACAGCTGTCCGGATTCCAGTACAGCCGTACCTCATCTCCCCACGTCGGCATACCGCGACGATAGCGACAATCATTTTGTAGCTGCGCAGTTAAAATCATGCCGCTATGCAAACGAACATGATAAATCGACAAATCGCCCAGATAGGCAATATTAACTACCTCACCGACCGCAAAATTACATCCCTCTTCCGGGACATCATCACACAAAGCAATTTTTTCCGGCCGTAAGGCCACCATCACCGGAACATCCGGGGTGATTTTCACCTCTTGCTCGACTTTCAACGGATGCACCAAGCCGGGGCTGCGCACGATATAGTGATCTTCCAGCGCCTCTTGCAGCATGCCGTCAAACACATTGATGCTGCCGATAAATTCGGCACTGAAACGGCTGTTCGGATATTCGTACACCTCTTCCGGCTCGCCGATTTGGACAAACTTGCCACGGTTCATGATGGCTATCCGGCCAGCCATGGTCATGGCCTCTTCCTGATCATGCGTCACCATCACGCACGTTGCGCCAACACGCTCGAGAATATCCACCACTTCCAGTTGCATCTGATCACGCAACTTTTTGTCCAGTGCTCCCATCGGTTCATCCAGCAACAACAGCTTGGGACGTTTGGCCAAACTACGCGCCAATGCTACCCGCTGGCGCTGCCCACCCGACAGCTGATGCGGTTTGCGCTTGGCAAACTCTTGCATGTGCACCAGTTCGAGCATTTCTGCGACTCGATTACGGATCTCCGCCATCGGTAACTTGTCTTGTTTTAGACCAAACGCAATATTTTGCTCCACCGTCATATGTGGGAATAGCGCATATGACTGAAACATCATGTTGATCGGGCGTTTATAAGGCGGCACAGCGGACAGATCCTGTCCATCGAGAAAAATCTGGCCGCTGGTTGGCAATTCAAATCCGGCTAACATCCGCAGCAGGGTTGATTTTCCGCAACCGGATGCACCCAGCAGCGCAAAAATCTCTCCTTTGTAGATGGTTAAATCCACATCATCCACGGCCAGTGCACCATCGAAGGATTTAGTGAGATTTCGGACTTCTAGCAAAGGTGTGTTCAGCTTGGGGGCTTTATTTTGAGGACGAGCTTGCGTCTCTTTCACTGATGGGGGTCTCCTAGACAACAAAAACCGTTAATGATCCATCATCAACACAATCCGTGTTACATCAGGGGTGACTCGACATCCTGTCCCCGCAGAGTGCGTACACACTCATACATAACGGGTGCAGGATGCCGGTAATACAGACAGTTAATTATCGTTCAGGCCAGCGCCACTGTAACGAAACTGGGCCAACAATCCCAGTCGGTAAGCCAGTTGCAAAACTGCCTGACGTTTTAAGTCGCGATTATTGTCCGCTTTTAAACCGTGTCCAGGAGCGGGTGATCACCCGGTCCACTTTGGGATCTTTAACCGTCAGGGTAAACATCTTGGCCCGGGTTTCTGCATCCGGGTAAATGCCCTGATCATTTCGGATCTCCGGTTTCACCAGTTCAGTCGCTTTTGCATTACCATTGGCGTAATACACCGCATCGCTGATCCCGGCGATCACTTCCGGTTGCAGCAGGTAATCCATAAACGCGTAAGCGGCATCGGTATTTTTAGCATCTGCCGGAATCGCCAGCATATCGAAGAAGGCCAGAGCACCTTCTTTTGGAATACTGTACCCAACATTGACACCATTTTTCGCTTCTTTTGCGCGGTTCGCGGCCTGTTTCACATCCCCAGCCCAACCAATGGCTACGCACACATCACCGTTTGCCAAGTCATTGATGTATTGGGAAGAGTGAAAGTAAGTTACGTAGGGACGCAGCTGCAATAACAGATCGTTGGCCGTGTCGGAGTAATCTTTCGGATCGGCGCTATTAGGATCTTTACCCAAATAATTCAGCACGGTGGCATACACTTCACTCGGTGCATCCAAAAAGGCCACCCCGCAGCTTTTCAGCTTAGCCAGGTTTTCCGGTTTAAACACCAGATCCCAGCTATCGACCGGCGCATTTTCCCCCAGTACGGCTTTGACTTTATCGACGTTATAGCCAATGCCAGTGGTCGCCCACAGGTAAGGGATCCCGTATTTGTTATCCGGATCATGCTTGCTCAGCATTTTCAGTAATTCCGGATCGAGGTTGGCATAGTGAGTTAACTTGCTCTTATCCAGTGGCTTAAAAACACCGGCTTTGATCTGACGCTCTAAAAAGCTGGCTGACGGCACCACGATATCAAAACCGGTATTCCCCGCCATCAACTTACCTTCCAACACCTCGTTGGAATCAAATACGTCATAAACCACTTTGATCCCACTGGTTTTTTGGAAATTAGCCAGTGTGTCTGGAGCAATATAATCAGACCAGTTGTAAACATGCAGCGTTTTCTCTTCTGCCTGTGCAGATGACAAAACCAGCATGGAGGCAAAGATTGCTCCTAGCCACTTAGCCCCAGTGAACTGACGCGCAAACACTGCATTCATTACCAAAACCTCCATGTTAACCAACAGATTGATAACCCAGTTAGCATAACGTTGTCTGGTTGTTAAGACCAGAAGGTGAGGGCAAAACGACAGCATGCAAGACAAATAGCCGTTATAGCTGTATCACCTGTGGCATAAGAGTTAAAAAACAGTGAAAAGCAAGGTTAGAAAGGCGGTTTTACAGTAAGTTGTCAGGTATTTACACCGGAGAGTAAAAAACGGATTGCTGCGCAGGTATCTGGCCTTTAGCCAGCATAGATGAACACAAAATATAAACATGCTAGCAAGGTACGCTATTGGAGTGCGCGCGGGTCAAGCGGATCCCCTACCCGCGCTGATAGCCTTAATGCAGGACTTTATCCTGCTCAGAAAACTCATCTTCTTCAGGGAAAAACAGGAAGCCTTTCAGCTTAACGTTTTCCACAAACTGCTCCATTTGTTGCTGAGTTTGCTGCACAAAACGCTGAAACTGTACCTGCGTTAAGCCAGCACCGGCAGTCAGTGAATGAGTCACGATCAGCTTGGGCAAATTATCATCCTGCACATCCACAAAACCGTTCACCAGTGAGAACTGTGCGTTAATTTCGCTCAGTCCAGCCACCAGCGGCAGCAAGCCCGTCGGGCGTACTTCGGTCGCGGCAGAAAAGACGATGATCGCCTCGTGCAGCAGATCAATCTTGGCATCAAAAATCCCGTTAATGTTCTGCATATGCGGCAGATGCAGGGCCTGACAAGAGTCACATTCAAAAAACTCGATCCCCAGCTGCTCTAGCCAGGTTTTCAATAAGGTTAAATCGGGAACGGGTAAACTATTCATACCACACTACTCACGCCACACTACGCAACAATGACACGGGGAAATTTTCGTGTAGCTTACGAAATGGCCTGCCATTTATCTATGCTCTCACGCAATTATTGGTGTGGAAGGTCAAAATTAGCGTAAAAACTGACTCGTCACTGCCACTTACCAACCCACTGGCTACTGTGGATCTCACCGAGTTTTAGCCGAGCGGAACTCGAAAATTTCTGATTAACATCTATGCTTGTCTGATGCATCCTGAAAAGGCATCACACGCGAGATGCTAACAGGCTGATGCATAAGCACGTTGATATGCTAATGATAGATATGCTGATTAATGACGACTTATTGACTTAAAATATTGATTAAAAATTGATTAAGAAGTACCGGCAGTCAATACCCGCGGTACGAGGAGGTATGATGGATCTCACCCGCTTTGCCCAAATGGACAGCACCATGCTAATGAGTATCGTTAACATGAAGCTGCGCAACGAGTTCGATAACCTGTATGAGCTGGCTCAGGCTTATGATATTGATGCCGCCGCGCTGTGTGAAAAACTCGAACACAGCGGTTTTCATTATCATCCCGAGTTTAATCAATTCCGTTCAGTATAATCGCATTCAGTATAAGTGGTTTTACACGTAGCGGTTATATACATATAAGATGGCCCAAACGCGCTCTGATGCTATCACCGTGCGCGGTCACACATACTGACCGCGCCCTCTATGATGTGACTCACGAGAATTATTACTGACTAAGACGCTGCCATTCGACTTGCTGCGCCAGATAATCCAGAATTTGTCCGGCAATATCCT
>JBOFCH010000457.1:0-1544 GCA_051645985.1 Plesiomonas sp.
CCGGAGATCACCTGCATCAGCGCGCCATAGCGATTTTTTAAGCCTTCGCGGTACAGCGTTTTAAACTTGCCGATGTTGGAGCTGCCATATTGGGCCAGTACGATATCGTCTTCATTACCGATGAAGCACGGCATACTGAGCGGCCAGAACAGTTCGTTTTCCACCTGACGGGCGGTATAACGGTGAATATCCCGCAAAAATGTCAGCAAGCGGTCTACATCACGCTCCACCGGGGTGATGAATTCCAGCAAACTTTCGGCAAAATCCGTGGTGATCCAGCTATGGGTCAGCGCAGAGCCTAACGCCGAGGCGTGTGGTGTCGCCGCCAGATGTCCATCTGGGGTGATCCGTAGGGTTTCACGTTCAATACCGCGTCCCAGACCTTTAACACTGTGCGGATTAGCCGCCAGCCATGATAGTGCAGCAGATACGTCAGGAATCAAAATAGACCTTCCTTTACCTGAACTCGTAATCTGTTAAGGATACTGGTTAAACAAGTAAATTTCTACGTTATAACAATCGGTTACTATTTATCCTATCCGGATAAAATGCCGCTTGCCCCATTGAAAATAAGTATGATTACCAGATAACGCAGTGTTTTTCCTAACAAAATAAACAACGTTGCTGCCGCCCACGGCAGCCGAAACCAACCGGCCAGTAGACATAAAATATCGCCAATGACCGGTAACCAACTAAACCACAGTGACCAGACGCCATAACGCTCAACCCAGCGCCGAGCGGTATGTAACCCACGCTGCGATTTTAATACCGCCAGACCACGCCCCATCCATACACTGCACAGGCTACCGAGCGTGTTACCTATCGCCGCCACGGCCAACAACTGCCAGTGTGGCCACTGTGCTTGGCGCAACAGCCACACGAGTACGACCTCGGAGTTACCCGGCAGTAAAGTGGCACTGAGAAAGCTGCTCGCCAGCAATCCCCACAGGCCATAACTCTCCCATGCCGTGCTCAGCATCAGTACAGGGTTCGCACATCAACCACATCCATTCCGGCGCGATGAGCGGCTTGCAAGCCAAACTCCGCATCTTCAAACACCACGCAGTGCTGCGGGGCAATGCCGAGCTTCTGAGCACACAATAAAAACGTGTCCGGCGCGGGTTTATGCGCCTGCACATCATTCGCCCCGACTAGCGCGCCAAAATAATCACGCAGCCCCATATGGCGCAGCAACGCCTCAGCCACCGCCGTTTCACTGCCGGTACCCACGGCCATCGGCCGACGGCCGTGGTACGCTTTCACGACTTCATCAATCAGTGGTAGCGGACGGCACAGATCAAACAGCAACAACTCGACTGCATCCGCCTTTTGCTTTGCCAGCAGCCGCGGATCCAGATCCGCCCCATGACGCTCAAGGATCGACTGGGCTATCTGCCACGTCGGCGCCCCGCTTTGTGAGGCCATAAACGCCGGCTCATACGGCAAGCCATAACGACCCAACACCTCTTCCCATGCCTGGCGGTGAGCCGGCAGAGATTCAATGATGGTGCCGTCCATATCAAAAATCAGGCCTTGATAGCGGT
>JBOFCH010000458.1:0-3491 GCA_051645985.1 Plesiomonas sp.
GGCCTGTTGCTCAGCGCTCAATGGCTCGGTACAGGTCAGCAGCGGATGCTGCGCCAAGGTGTTGTGTTGTCCGCTCATACCCTTTCCCCTTTCCTTATCATTTGTAAATTAGCAACCACTTATCCGATGTGAGTCCTACCTGTCCGTAGGCTCCGAGCTGCCGATTATTGCGTGTCCCTATGGCAACAAAATGACCAATCAATAACAAAAAATCAACATTGCGTTTTAAGTCGTCGTTTGAATTTACTGAAAAATGGTTTCAGCCCAACAGGATAAAAAAATGAAAATGCTGAATCTGCCTGTAAAGTCATTGCTCTAAAAATGAGGACCGGTGGTTTTGCCAGCTAGCAGCCCCTCAACCAAACAGAAAGTCTTTCAGTTATTTTCTTACAAAATGCAGTGCCACCGATCAGCTCGGTGGTGAAGTGATACAAAAAGCCTCGGACAGGAAAAGAAAAAAAGCCAATGAAACGCGGAGTTATAGAGAAAAGATCGAATCAATGTGAACAACGCCAGTTTCAGGCTATAAAAAACTGAAACCGGCTGACTGAAAGTAAATACCAGATTGATTGCCTCAGGCCAGACAATTGCATCGCCCTCTCACAGAGGATCACAGCGCCATATCCACAAACCACAGAATTTTCATTCGTTTAATAGCTCGCCAACGATTTCCCCCAATTTACTGAAGGTATTCACCCGGCTGGAGCTGGGGCGCCATACCAGACCGATATCACGGTAAGCCGGGGCATGCGGCGGATCGGTGATCACCAGATCGAGGTTTTGTACCAGCCCCTGACGAATCGCCATCTGAGGCACAAACGTCGTTCCTAACCCATTGGCAACCATCTGCACGAGAGTGTGCAAACTGGTGGCGGTAAACGGATTAATTTTATCGCTGTAGGCTAAGTGACAGGCGGTCAGTGCATGCTCAGTCAGGCAGTGCTCACGCTCAAGCAGATATACCGAGGCATTGGGCAGCTGATTAAAATCGAGCGGCATTTGCAACTGACTGGCTAACGCCTTGGGCAGTACCATCTTGAACGTATCACGCCCGACGATACGGCTGTGCAGGCCATGAATATCCACCGGCAAGGCCAGTAACAGCACATCCAGCTGGCCACCCTTCAGCGCATCAATCAACACGGCGGTGGTATCCTCTCGCAGCACCAGCTCTAGCTTTGGATAACGGCGCTGCACCTGCTTGACCAGATCGCACAACAAAAACGGCGCAATCGTTGGGATACACCCCATCCGCAGCTGCCCTTCCATCTCGGCAGTTTGGCTAGCGGCAAAATCGGTCAGATCCAAGGTCCGTGCTAGCAACTCACGCGCCCGCTTAACCACCTCTTCACCACTGGGGGTAAAGATAAAAGATTTGTGATCGCGCTCAATTAATGTACATCCCAGTCGTTCTTCAAGGCTCTGAATACCGCTGCTTAGCGTAGACTGACTGACGTAACAAGCTCGGGCAGCGCGGTTGAAGTGGTGCACGTCGTGCAGGGTAACAAGATAGTGCAGTTGTTTCAGGGAAGGCCATTTATTATTCATCGTAAAATCCGATTACAACAATCGTTTTTTTTCGCTTTCCTCAATGTACCATCTTCCCTACACTAATTCCCGTTGTCTGAGAATATTCTCATCATCTCTAACTGAATAAATACGGGAGTTGCTATGGTTCTGGTAGCACGTCAAGCCCCAGACTTTACTGCGGCAGCAGTACTGGGTAACGGTGAAATCGTTGATAATTTCAACCTGAAGCAGCACATCGCAGGTAAAGCAGCCGTTCTGTTCTTCTATCCGCTGGACTTCACTTTTGTGTGCCCTTCTGAGCTGATCGCCTTTGATCACCGCATCGAAGAGTTCCAAAAACGCGGTGTTGAGGTGATTGGTGTTTCTATCGACTCCGAGTTCACCCACAACGCATGGCGTAAGACCCCAGTAGACAAAGGCGGTATCGGCGAAGTTCGTTACCCACTGGTTGCTGACGTTAAGCATGACATCTGCCGCGCTTACGGTGTTGAGCTGGAAGAAGCGGGCGTTGCGCTGCGTGGTTCTTTCCTGATCGATACGCACGGTGTGGTACGCCATCAGGTAGTTAACGACCTGCCACTGGGCCGTAACATTGATGAAATGCTGCGTATGGTTGATGCGCTGCAATTCCACGAAGAGCACGGCGATGTGTGCCCAGCTCAATGGGAAAAAGGCAAGAAAGCGATGGAAGCCTCTCCAGACGGCGTTGCTCGCTTCCTGGCAGAAAACTCTGGCGACCTGTAATCGCCTGGCAGCCTAACGGCTGACAAACTGACCAATTAAAAAACGCTTACCCTTGGGTAAGCGTTTTTTTATGCTGATTTTTTATGTTGTTATGTTGATTTCAAGCCCGCATTCACGGCGTCATCACCGGTTAAGCCATTCCCCATAGCGAAACAGGCCATACTCACCCGGTTGCATCGGATGCCAGACTTCATCGTGGGTCAAAGGCTGCGTGGCGATAATGGTCACTACATCCTGTGGCGTGGTCTGCTGCTGAAAATCAATCATCACATCTTCATCGAGCAAGGTGGCTTTGCCAAATGGTGCTCGGCGGGTCAGCCAGTGCAGACGAGTGCCGCAATAGGCCATCACGAACTCGCCATCCGACAGCAACATGTTAAACACCCCGTACTGTTGCAGTTGCGCGGCCAATGTTGCAATGTAGGCAAAGACCGCCGGCCAATCCTGCGGTGGTGCGGGATAGCGCTGCTCTAAGCAATTGAGCAACCAGCAAAAGGCATGCTCACTGTCGGTTTGTCCCACCGGACGCTGACGCCCGTCGGCTAATACCGGCAGCTCTGTCAACTGGCCGTTGTGGGCATAAGTCCAATAACGACCCCACAGCTCACGGGTAAACGGATGGGTATTTTCTAAAGAGACCGGCCCACTGTTAGCCTGCCGAATGTGTGCCACCACGGCGCAGGACTTGATCGGGTAATCCTGCACCAGCTGGGCAATCCGTGAGTTGGCACTGGGCAGTGGATCTTTAAAGGTGCGAAAACCGCGCCCTTCGTAGAAGGTGATCCCCCAGCCATCTTTATGCGGGCCGGTGTGTCCGCCGCGCCGTGCCAGTCCGGTAAAACTAAAGCAGATGTCCGTCGGGACGTTAGCACTCATGCCAAGTAATTCGCACATAATGCGGTCTCCTTTCCTGCGCCTGTTATCACCGAGCGACACCTCACGGTGATACCGCGCTTAAACGCCAGCCATTTCTTTTTCAATCAGCTGGATCATGATGTGAATCGCTTTGATATGCACTTCCTGAATACGATCCGCATAACCAAAGTGTGGCACACGGATCTCAACATCGGCGCTACCTGCCATCTTGCCACCATCTTTACCGGTCAGGGTGAGCACTTTCATGCCTTTGGCTCGTGCCGCTTCAATCGCTTTGATGATGTTACCGGAGTTGCCAGAGGTAGAAATGCCCAGCAGCACATCACCCTCACGACCCACCG
>JBOFCH010000459.1:0-5964 GCA_051645985.1 Plesiomonas sp.
CCGTATTTGGCACTGATCTCACGGCCAATCTCGGTTTGCTCGTCATGGTAGGCCGGCAGGCAGTGCATAAATTTCACCTGCGGATTACCGGTGAGGCGGATCACCTCCATGTTGATCTGGTACGGTTTCATCAGCGCAATCCGTTCGGCCCACGCACTTTCCGGCTCCCCCATCGACACCCAAACATCGGTATACAGGAAATCCACTCCTTGTACCCCTTCCGCGACATTATCCGTCAGGGTCAGCTTGGCACCGGTGGTCGCGGCAATGGCTTGGCACTGCGCAACCAGTGACTCTTCCGGCCAGAAAGCTTGCGGGCCGATCAGACGTAAATCTAATCCCATCAGCGCGGCCCCTTCTAACAACGAGTTACCCATGTTGTTGCGTGCATCGCCCAAATAGGCCAGTTTCATCTGGTTTAACGGTTTGCCTTGCCCGTGCTCGAGCATGGTCAGGAAATCGGCCAAGATCTGGGTGGGGTGAAACTCATCGGTCAGGCCATTCCACACCGGCACGCCAGCATAACGAGCCAGCTCTTCCACCCGAGCTTGGGCAAAGCCGCGGTATTGAATGCCGTCGTACATCCGCCCGAGAACTCGCGCGGTGTCGGCCATCGACTCTTTACAGCCGATTTGTGAACCGGATGGGCCTAAGTAAGTCACATGTGCCCCCTGATCGTGCGCGGCCACCTCAAAGGCGCAGCGGGTACGGGTGGAGGTCTTTTCAAAGATCAGCGCAATATTTTTGCCCTGCAAACGAGGTCGTTCATAACCGCCGTATTTGGCCTTTTTCAGCTCGCTAGCCAGCTCAATCAGGTGCTGGATCTCTTTGCTGGTGAAATCGGTGAGTTTTAATACGTTCCGGTTACGCAGATTAAAAGCCATATGTCCGTCCTTGTTTGCATAGCTATCTTTTGTTTGTGGTAAAAATTGACTGTTTATTCAATCTATTTGAGTTTTTATTTATTTTCAAGTGTTGTGTTTAATTTATAAGCAACAGAAGTAACGGTGGTGAGAGGCGGCTGGGTGTGGGAGAATGAATCTGAATTACTTAACTCTCTGGAGGCCTTATGGCAGACCGTGAATTTTTGGAAGCACAGCAGGAAGAGACTCGCCTGATCATTGATGAACTGCTGGAAGACGGCAGCGATCCTGACGCGCTGTATACCATTGAGCACCATTTGTCCGCAGAGCGTTTTGAGGATCTGGAAAAAGCCGCGGTGGAAGCATTCCAGCTGAGCTACGAAGTGACGGATGCCGAAGAGCTGGAAGTGGAAGATGGCTCGGTACTGGTGTGCTGCGATGTGGTCAGCGAGATCCCACTGAAACCAGAACTGATTGATGCGCAAGTGGAGCAGTTGGTGAAACTGGCCGAGAAGTTCGGCATCAACTATGACGGTTGGGGCACCTACTTTGAAGATCCGGACGGCGAAGAAGACGAAGAGGATGAATTCTTCGACGACGAGGATGACGAAGAAGACGACGACACTCCGACTCGTCATTAATGACAGTGGTGGTGCGTAAAATTAAAAAAAACCGGGCGATAAGCCCGGTTTTTTTATGGCCGTCAGGCACCGCGATGATTGGCCCGCCCAAATAAAAAAGCCCACCGAATTCGGCGGGCTTTTAGACGCAATGAATGTTTGTACACTCGGCTGAGTTACTGAATGCCGAGAGTTAATAGCGCCATTACAGCGAGGCAATCACACCTTGCTGCTCTTCGAGCTTGCGCTTGGCTTCGGCATAACCGGCCAGCTTCTCACGCTCTTTGGCAATTACCGCTTCTGGCGCACGCGCCACAAAGCCTTCGTTGCCCAGTTTGCTTTCGATGCGCGCGACTTCGCCGTTCACTTTCTCGATCTCTTTGGCCAGACGCGCCAGCTCCGCATCTTTATCAATCAGACCGGCCATCGGGATCAGCAGTTCAGCCTGACCGACCAACTTGGTCACGGATACCGGGCCTTTGTCGCCATCGGCCAGCAGGGTAATGCTGTCCAGACGGGCCAGACTCTGGATAAAGGTACGGTTTTCTTCGACACGGCGCTGCTCTTGCGCATTGGTGTTACGCAACAGAATTTCCAGCGGTTTGCTTGGGGCGATGTTCATTTCGGCACGGATATTACGTACCGCAATGATCAGCTGCTTGATCCACTCCAGATCTTCCATCGCGGCCGCATCGGTCGCTTGTGGCTGATATTCAGGGAATGGTTGCAGCATGATGGTATCGCCTTGCACGCCGGCTAACACTTTCACCCGCTGCCAAATTTCTTCGGTGATAAACGGAATGATTGGGTGGGCCAGACGCAGCAGACCTTCCAGCACTTGAATCAGGGTATGACGGGTGCCACGCAGTTCGGCATCGCTGCCGCTGTTCATCACTGGCTTGGTCAGCTCCAGATACCAGTCACAGAACTGGTTCCAGGTGAATTCGTACAAAATCCCGGCCGCGATATCGAAGCGGTAGCTGTCCAGTGCGTCGCGGAACGCTTTCACGGTGTTGTTGAATTCACCCAAGATCCAGCGGTCGGCCAGTGACAGTACCATCTCGCCGCCGTTCTGGCCGCAATCTTGGTTTTCGGTGTTCATTAGCACAAAACGGCTGGCATTCCACAGCTTATTACAGAAGTTACGGTAACCTTCCAGACGCTTCATATCCCAGTTGATGTCACGGCCGGTCGAGGCCAGTGCCGCCAAGGTGAAACGCAGGGCGTCAGTACCGTGTGCTTCAATGCCGTTCGGGAACTGCTTCTGGGTACTCTTGCCAATTTTCTCAGCCAGTTGTGGCTGCATCATGTTACCGGTACGTTTTTCCAGCAGTGCGTCCAGTGATATGCCGTCAATCATATCCAGCGGGTCAATCACGTTACCCTTGGATTTCGACATCTTCTGACCTTGCTCGTCACGGATCAAACCGGTGACGTACACCGTCTTGAATGGCACTTGTGGCTTGCCATCTTCGTCTTTGATGAAGTGCATGGTCATCATGATCATGCGTGCCACCCAGAAGAAGATGATGTCAAAACCGGTCATCAACACGTCGGTTGGATGGAAGGTTTTCAGCGCCTCGGTGTTTTCCGGCCAGCCCAGTGTGGAGAAGGTCCACAGTGCAGAGGAGAACCAGGTATCCAGCACGTCGTCGTCTTGGCGCAGAACAATCACGTTGTCCAGCTTGTACTTGCTGCGCACTTCTTCTTCGGTGCGACCGACATACACGTTACCAGCATTGTCATACCACGCCGGAATGCGGTGACCCCACCACAGCTGACGCGAGATACACCAGTCTTGGATATCACGCATCCAAGCAAAGTACATGTTTTCGTACTGCTTAGGCACGAATTGGATATCGCCGTTCTCAACCGCTTCAATGGCGGTTTTTGCCAGTGGTGCAACACGCACATACCACTGGTCAGTCAGCATCGGTTCGATCACCACGCCGCCACGGTCACCGTATGGAATGGTCAGATCGTGTGGCTTGATCTCTTCCAGCAGACCCAGCGCTTCAAATTCGGCCACCACGGCTTTACGCGCGGCGAAACGCTCCATACCACGGTACTTGGCAGGCAACTCGGTGCTATAAGCGGTGCTTGGTTCGCCATTGGTATTGAACACTTCGGCTTCATCACGGATATCCGCATTGAAGGTCAAAATGTTGATCATTGGCAGGTTGTGACGTTTACCGACTTCGTAGTCGTTAAAGTCGTGCGCCGGGGTGATCTTCACACAGCCGGTGCCTTTTTCCATATCGGCGTGCTCGTCACCCACAATTGGGATCCGACGGCCGACGATTGGCAAAATAATTTCTTTACCGATCAGATCTTTGTAGCGTGGATCTTCTGGGTTCACCGCCACACCGGTATCACCCAGCATGGTTTCCGGACGCGTAGTCGCGACCACTATGTAGTCTTTACCGTCCGCGGTTTTCACGCCATCGGCCAGCGGATAGCGGAAATGCCACATGGAGCCTTTGCTCTCTTTGTTTTCCACTTCCAGATCGGAGATCGCGGTGTGCAGTTTTGGATCCCAGTTCACCAGACGTTTGCCGCGGTAGATCAGGTCATCTTCGTACAGACGCACGAACACTTCTTTCACTGCGTTGGACAGACCGTCATCCATGGTGAAGCGCTCGCGCTCCCAGTCGACAGAGTTACCCAGACGGCGCATCTGCTTACAGATAGTGCCACCGGATTCGGCTTTCCATTCCCAGATCTTGTCGATAAAGGCATCCCGACCATAGTCATGACGGGTCTTGCCTTCTTCCGCGGCAATCTTGCGCTCAACCACCATCTGCGTCGCGATCCCCGCATGGTCGGTACCCACCTGCCACAGGGTGTTTTTACCCTGCATACGCTGGTAACGGGTCAGCGCATCCATCATGGTCTGTTGGAACGCATGGCCCATGTGCAGGCTGCCGGTCACATTCGGCGGCGGGATCATGATGCAATAGCTATCCTGACGGGTATCACCATGCGGCTTAAAGTAGCCATTTTCTTCCCAAGCCTGATACAGAGCTTGTTCGATGGCGTTCGGGTTGTAGGTTTTTTCCATGGTCATCTTAAGGCTAATTCGTTGATGGCGTAATGCCGAGATCTTGGGTTGTCAGCTGGAAGCCGGCCTGTCGGTAAGCCTTATAGCGCTCACGTGCCTGCTGTTTCAGCGTATCTTCGCAGGGGACGAAGTCTATCACCTGAAGGAAAGCAGAAGCAAAGTCGGCAACATCTGGTAATAAGGATATCAGTAAATCGCGCCGTGACGCGCTACGTTTTTCCGGCCACGCAATTTCCACCGGTGAGCCATAGTGCGGCCCTTCACCGGCCAGATTATGCGGCACAAACTGCTGCGGATCGAATTGCCACAACGCCTCGTCTACCGCAAAGGCCTCTGCCTGTGACGCACAGGCGATTAACACCCGTTGTCCGCGTCGCCAGGCATCCGCAGCTAAGCGACAGGCATGATAGGCCTGGGCGCTTAATCCCGCCGGCAGTTCATCGTCAGCGGTAGCGGGCAAAAGATAAAAAGTGGCTTGTTTCATCATAATATAAACGGGGGCTGCCGCCCCCGGTAATGGTTACTCGTAATCCGTGTTGTGGCCGCAGGGCTGCTTACTCTTCGATGCTAACGCCAGCGCGGTTCAGCAGGAATTGTGTCAGCAGCGGTACTGGACGACCGGTTGCGCCTTTGCTCTTGCCGGAACGCCATGCGGTGCCAGCAATATCCAGATGCGCCCAGTAGTACTTCTTGGTAAAGCGCGACAGGAAGCACCCGGCAGTGATCGCACCGGCGGGACGGCCACCGATGTTGGCCATATCGGCAAAGTTGGACTCCAGCTGCTCTTGATACTCATCACCCAGCGGCAGACGCCACGCGCGATCGCCGGCTTGCTCGGAGGCGCTCAGCAGATCGTTGGCTAATGGGTTATGGTTCGACAGCAAACCACTGATGTGGTGGCCAAGGGCAATCACGCAGGCTCCGGTTAAGGTGGCCACATCAATCACCAGCTCTGGGTCAAAGCGTTCGGCATAGGTAAGTGTATCACATAACACCAAGCGGCCCTCGGCATCGGTGTTCAGCACTTCTACCGTTTGACCGGACATGGTGGTCAGGATATCGCCCGGACGATAAGCGCGGCCGTCTGGCATGTTCTCGCAACCGGCCAGAATGCCCACCACGTTGAGTGGCAGTTGCAGCTCGGCGACCGCGCGCATCACACCGAACACAGTTGCCGCGCCGCACATGTCGTACTTCATCTCATCCATACCGTCAGACGGCTTGATGGAGATACCACCGGAATCAAAGGTCAGCCCTTTACCGATCAGCACAATCGGCTTGTCGTCCGCATTGGCGGCGCCTTTATACTCAATAACCGACATCAGGGATTCGTTTTGCGAACCTTGGCCGACTGCCAGATAGGCATTCATGCCTAACTCTTTCATCTGCTGCTCGCCAATTACGCGGGTGGTGACTGGGG
>JBOFCH010000460.1:0-7576 GCA_051645985.1 Plesiomonas sp.
TGACTGGACTCGAACCAGTGACATACGGATTAACAGTCCGCCGTTCTACCGACTGAACTACAGAGGAATTGCGCGGCAGATGACACTGCCTAACGAGGTGCTATTAAACGGATTTTTTAGACAGAGTCAACGATAAAAAGCACTTTTCGCTTCCGTTAGGGTGCGTTTGCCGAGTTTTTAGTCAGGGATAGAGCGCCGTACCTCGAGCAAAGTGTACGGCACTGCATTCCTTACACTATCCGGCCGCGGTAACCGCGCTGGGCGGTATTGACCTTGTACAGATAATATCGCGCTTGCTCAGACGGATGACGGGTGGTCAGAACGTTGTACAGTTCGTCTGGCGTCATGCGATTAATGATATCGATGGCCTTTTGTTTATCTTGCGAGAACACACGTAATACGGCACCGGCACCGCCGTTATAGGCTGAAATCATGGCGTAGCGGCGCGATACGGGATTTTGTATGTTGGCCAGATAGTTGGTTTGCAGGATATGCAGATAGGCCGTTCCGGTATCAATGTTCTTTTCCGGATCAAACAGATAATCCCGGCTTGGTGTACCGTCTTTATTTTTGACCAGATTGTACACATCACGGCCGGCTGTATGCTGTACCACCTGCATCAGGCCGAGGGCATTGGCAGAGCTGACCGCGTACGGGTTAAAACTGGACTCTACCTGCATGATAGCCAAAATCAGGCTTTCATCGACGTTATAGCGACGGGACGCTTTACGCACGATATGAATGTATTTTTTAGCTCGGTAGTTGAGGTGGTTGGCGATCATCGGAATATCGACGTACCACACGGTGCGCCCGCCAATCTGACGGTTTTTTAACTTGGTGCGCAGCAGATAGTCGGCAAAGCGCCCAGCTTGGATCTGGTTGGTGATGGCTTTTTTCTGCTCATCCACCACCTGTCCGGCCAAAAAGGGGTGCTTGCTAAAGGGCACATCGCTGTCAGAGAACAGATCGATACCGTTGGGGTCGTCCCCCATCAGCAGGGTGTGCACCATGGCATTACGCAGTTTATCCAGTGGGTTTTGTGTGGCGATAGTTTCCACCGTCACCATCCCGTTTTCAAAGTCAATATGACTGCGGGTGTAGTAACGGTCGGTGTATTTGACGTAGTCTTTGCGGCTGGCAACCAGCATTTCGTTCAGACCCCACAGATCTTCGATATTGGCCGAGAACTGGCCCATCAATATATCGAAGCCGTTGGTATCTTTAACGTATAGCGAAGGATCTTCCTTTGGTTTACTGGCACAGGCAGCCAGTAAAGGTAGGATCACACACCAAGTGAGTTTTTTTTTCATAAGTTAGGACAATACATACCGAAGCACCAGCAGCGCTTCGGTAATAGATGGAATATTATTCACTCGGTGGAGTGTAGCCTTCGATCTGAACATCTTGTCCTTCGAACAGGAATTTCTCCATTTCCTGCTCCAAGAATTTACGATGTTCTGGATTCATCATGTTCAATTTTTTTTCGTTAATCAGCATGGTCTGCTTGCTTTGCCACTCTTGCCAAGCTTCTTGGCTGATGTGGTCATAAATGCGTTTGCCAAGTTCTCCTGGGTAGAGTTGAAACGCCAGTCCAGCGCCTTCTTTTTTCAGGCGTGCGCAAAATACGGTGCGGCTCATCGTGATTCCTCGCTAGATAGTTCTTCCGGTAGCAGGCGCAACAGGCGCTCTACCGGTGCAGCCAGTCCGACAGCTTGTGGTCGGGCTAAGTTATACCAGAGACCGACGCCTTCATCCATGCAGTGATGGGATTCCCCGACCACTAATAACGGAATGATATCCAGATGGAAGTGGCTGAAGGTATGGCGAAACGCAGTCAGCTGGCGATGAACAGTCAGACCACGCTGGGCCAGCCATTGTTCCGCCTCGGTACGGGTGGCAAACTGCGGAAAACAGAATAACCCGCCCCATAAGCCACTGGGTGGCCGCTGCTCCAGCCAAACTTGCGCGTCGGCAAGCTCTGCCGGTGGCGACCACAGAATAAAGTAGCCCTCTTTTTCCGGTAGGGTCTGCTTGGGCTTTTTGCCGGGAAATAGCTGCCAATCTGCGTGCGCATAGGCTTCACAGCCGTGGGCGAGCGGGCAGAGCGAGCACTTGGGTTTGCTGCGGGTGCACACCAGCGCGCCTAAATCCATCATCGCTTGATTGAAATACTGCACCCCCTCTTGCGGGGTGACCTTGGCGCTGATATCCCACAAGCGGTTTTCTACCGCTTTTTGGCCCGGCCAACCGGCCACGCGATAGCAGCGCGCCAGTACCCGTTTTACATTGCCGTCTAAAATAGGGTAGTGCAGGCCAAGGGAAAGCGACAAAATCGCGCCTGCGGTGGAGCGCCCAATGCCCGGCAGGGCGCAGATGGCGTCAAAATCGGTCGGGAATTCCCCGTGATATTGCTCGGCAACAATTTGTGCGGTTTTATGCAGGTTACGGGCGCGGGCATAGTAGCCGAGTCCGGTCCACAGGTGTAATACTTGATCCAGCGGTGCGGCCGCCAGCGCGGTGACCGTCGGAAAATGCTGCATGAAACGCTCAAAATACGGGATCACCGTAGCCACCTGCGTTTGTTGCAGCATGACTTCAGATAACCAGACCGTATAGGGTGTCTTCTGGCGCTGCCACGGCAGGGTTTTCCGGCCAAAGGCGTGATACCAGGTCAACACGGCATCGGAAAAGGCAGCAGCAGGAAAGTGCGCGGTAGGCATAACTGACTCGGGTAGTGGCAAGATGCGTGATTGCATCACAGCCTTGGCAGGCTGTAAACCGGATAATCTATAGGGGAATCGCCCTTTGCCACGGCTTTCAGTGCTATCCTGCTTGCTATGTTGGGCCATCTTTGCATAATGCGCCTTCTATTAAGATTGATTGACGATGAATTCAGCAGGATATGACCATGGGTGAGGTTACCATTCCAGAGTTTGATGAAGAAGGCCGCTATCTGCGTAAGATCCGCAGCTTTGTACGCCGTCAGGGCCGACTGACCAAAGGTCAGGAGTTGGCGCTGGAGAACTACTGGGAGCAGATGGGCGTGGATTTTCAGGAGCAGGCGCTGGATTTTACCGCCCTGTTCGGTCGTGAGGCACCGGTGGTGCTGGAGATCGGCTTTGGTATGGGCGCATCGCTGGTAGAGATGGCGAAAAATGCACCGGAGAAGAACTTCCTCGGTATCGAAGTACACACTCCAGGGGTGGGCGCGTGCCTGTCTGCGGCGCATGAGGCGGGGGTGACTAACCTGCGCGTGATGTGCCATGACGCCATTGAAGTGTTGGAAAAGATGATTGCCGATGGCTCACTGAGCGGTGTGCAGTTGTTCTTCCCAGATCCGTGGCATAAAGTGCGTCACCATAAGCGCCGTATTGTGCAGCTGCCGTTTGCTGAGCAGCTACGCCATAAACTCAAGATCGGTGGTGTGTTCCATATGGCTACCGACTGGGAAAATTACGCCGAACATATGCTGGAAGTAATGCTGGCCGCACCGGGTTACCGTAACCTGTCGGCCAGCAATGATTTTATGCCGCGTCCTGAGCACCGTCCGCTGACCAAGTTTGAGCAGCGTGGCCACCGTTTAGGGCACGGCGTGTGGGACCTGATGTTCGAGAGGACTGAGTAATGGCAAAACACCGTAGTGCGCGTCTGCGTAAAAAGTTGCATGTGGATGAGTTCCAGGAACTGGGCTTTACCGTTAATTGGCAGTTCCCGGAAGGAACCAGTGCCGAGCACATCGATGCCGCGCTGGATGCCTTTATCGCCGAAGTGATTGAGCCAAACGGCCTGTCCTACGACGGCAGTGGCTACCTGTACTGGGAAGGTCTGGTAGTACTGCAACAAATTGGTAAGTGTACCGATGAGCACCGTGCGCTGGTTCAGGCATGGGCTGAGAAGAAAGGGCTGCTGGAAGTTGAAGTCAGCCCATTGCTGGACGTTTGGTGGGATTAATCCCCGGCGGCGACTGCACGACCAGCGGGCGATGCCCTGAGGTAGTTTTGGAACTGTCGTTTGGGGTCATAGCGTTGAATACATAGCCTCAGAACTTGTAGCCTCGATATAGTTCGAGCACGAGAGAATGAGGTTGTATGTTGACGTTCAGTCGAGAGGCTGTCTAAAACGGGTTCCTGTGGGACCCGTTTTTTTTCCGCCGTGGGCAGGTCAGTAGTATACGCAGGTGAAGGATAAGAGACGGTGATATTGAGTAACGCACTGCTGGAAGAGATCCTGACAGAAGTCCGGCCGCAGATCAGCCGTGGTAAGGTCGCAGATTATATTCCGGCGTTGGCCGATGTGCCGGCCGATCGGCTCGGGATCGCGGTGTGCCTGAATGACGGCACCTTGTATCAAGCTGGGGATGCGCAGGAGCGTTTTTCGATCCAGTCGATCTCCAAGGTGTTGACGCTGACGCTAGCGCTGACGCGTTATTCGGAAGACGAGATCTGGCAGCGGGTGGGTAAAGAGCCGTCCGGCCAGCCGTTTAACTCGTTGGTTCAGATTGAGCTGGAGCGTGGTAAGCCGCGTAATCCATTCATCAATGCCGGCGCGCTGGTGGTGTGCGATATGCTGCAAACTCGGTTGAGTGCGCCAAAACAGCGGATGTTGGATCTGACCCGTCAATTAGCCTGTCAGCCGGATATTGGTTATGATCCTGTGGTGGCGCGTTCAGAATTTGATCATTCGGCGCGTAATGCGGCGATTGCCTATTTGATGAAATCGTTCGGTAACTTCCATAATGATGTTACCGAGGTGCTGCAAACCTATTTCCACTACTGCGCCATCAAGATGAGTTGTGCCGAGCTGGCGCGCGCCTTTTCGTATTTGGCGAACCACGGGCAGTCATTGTGCGCGTTGGAGCCGGTGATCTCCAGTCGGCAAACGCGGCAGATTAATGCGCTGCTGGCGACCTGTGGCCTGTATGATGGTGCGGGTGAGTTTGCTTACCGCGTCGGAATGCCGGGTAAATCCGGCGTCGGTGGTGGTATTGTGGCGGTGATCCCTGGTGAGATGAGTATTGCTGTTTGGTCACCGGCGCTGGATGTGAATGGGAATTCATTGGCCGGAATTTCGGCTCTGGAGCTATTGGCGCAGCGCTTAGGTCGCTCGATTTTTTAATGCGAGTTTTTAATCCGAGCCGCTAGCAAGGGCGAGTCGGCGGTTTGGTTGCGTTTGGCATTAATAGCCATGCAGACAATACCATGCAAGCAATACCATGCAGGTAAGGCGACGCGGAAAATAACGAGGAACAACGATGAGAGCAAAACCGATGTTAGCCATGCGCCTCGTGGTCACTTTGAGTCGTAGCCTGTTATTGGCGATAGTGGGCGGCCTCATGACGATGCCGGCATTCGCCGCAGAAACTTGCCCATATACGCTAAATCAGAATATCTCCCTGACTCCTGATGCGGTGGTGTTACAGGGAAAAAACCAGCAGCTACAAATCAGCCGTGATGGTGAGGTGAGCCGCGATCAGCAACCACTGGTATTGGATCTGGCCGCCCAGCAGCAGGCGTTTGCCTTACAACAGCAGTTACGCCAAGCGCTACCGGCCTTGGACAAACAGGCCCATCAGCAGTTGCAGCAGGCACAACAAGGGCTGGATCAGGTGGTAGTTCGAGAGCTGGGCGCGAGTAGCAAAGTGCGTGCGCAATTGAGCAGCCTGCATGCGTTGCTGAGCGCACGACTTGATAGCATTGTGGTGCATCAACATGGCGGTTTAACCGTGCTGGCCGATGCGCTGCCTGCGCAGCAGCAGGAAACGGAGCGGTTAGTGCAGCAAAAACTGGGCGAAATCTTGCAGCAGGGCTTGCAGGAGTTGAGCAGTCGGCAAAGTGAAGGGGATGCTGCCAGTCAGCTCAAAGCGATGCTGGGGCAGGTAGCTGGCTTGCGTAACGCGCTGTCTGCCGAGTGGAAAAATCAGGAGCAAGGCTTTCGCCGTTTAGGCAGTGAAGCCTGTCAGACTTTGGGCCGCTTGCAACAACAGCAGCAAAAGTTGGAGTTGTTATTGCCGCAGTAAGTTGGTGTTAGTCAGTCGTCTACGGGCGGTGGCCGAATGGTGATGGCTGCCGCTGCGATGTGTTTGGCCGGTTCGGTTATCGTGGATCTTTCGCTCGCGCTTTTCTTTTCTATGGTCTTTCTTGTCGTTACGTTCTTTTTTCTCTTCTCTGTTTTCTCTTCTCTGTTTTCTCTTCTTCTGTTTTTTCTTCTCCGTGAAAAAGTGTACTGACTGTATCACACTCGGTTAATGGTCACATTTTGCACTGTCGTTACGGTGTAATCCGGTTGTGAGGCTTGCGTTTAACGCCTCTGGCTGACACGATTCAATTAAAACCATTTAAAGTATAAGGTTATTGGCCTGTGGCGTGGTACACGCCTTAGCGTAATGAACGGAAAGGAGTCTGGACATGGCGATGGTGTATCTAGCAATTAATGTGGTTCTGGCTTTGGTGTCGGTGTATGCCATTGGCGACTTGCTGGGCGGTTGGAGTGTTTCCTATGTGGCGGCGATTGCGCTGATTGTAT
The DNA here is from genome assembly GCA_051645985.1 of Plesiomonas sp. Taxonomy (GTDB): domain Bacteria; phylum Pseudomonadota; class Gammaproteobacteria; order Enterobacterales; family CAMTGL01; genus Plesiomonas. Next base: position 6,523 of record JBOFCH010000460.1, read on the forward strand.
TTTTGCCGCGCTGGTTTGCGTTGCCGGCGATGGTCGGGGCGATATTGTGCTGGCAGTGGAGTCTCCTATTGGCGCTGGCGGTACTGGGCTGGCCGCTGGTGTTGTCACTGTGTGGGCAGGGATTAGAAAAACTGCCCGAGCTAAACCGGGCGTGGCATCGTGTGCCATCCTTGTAATTGAGATGAACTTGTAATTGAGATGAAGTAGTCAGGTAATGGCCGTAACGGCCCACTTTAGTCTGCTATATCCAGCTATATCGCTATATACGGATAACCGGCATACTGACAGCCTGCGATACACATGACAACATGTGACGCGATTAGCTGAAAAAGCCCAGCGTCTCGCCGTGCGGGGAGGCGTTGGGCTTTTTGCTGTGAGTTGCGCTAGCTAATGGCATGGTGGCTGACGTCAGCCGCCCAGATCATTCCAGAGTCAGAAATAGCTCCAACAAGGAGTTTAAAAACAACTTACCGTGTTCGGTGAGCTGCCAGTGCGTGTCGGTTTCCTGAATGTACCCAGCACGTAGCGCCTGCTCGATGGCTGGGCGGATACTCTCTTCACCTAAACCGGTAAAGCGCGAGAAATCGGCCCGAGGTGCTGGCTCTAACAGGCGAAAACGGTTCATAAAGAACTCGAATGGCCGATCCGCTTCAGCGACTTCACTGTGATTATCGGTATAGCGCCCCTGCAAATAACCTTTTGGATGTCGGGTTTTTACAGTCCGCAGGATGCGACCGTCGGTAAAGCTGAGCTTACCGTGTGCGCCGCAGCCAATGCCCAGATAGTCACCAAAGCGCCAGTAATTCAGGTTGTGCTGGCACTGAAAACCGGGGCGGGCATAGGCCGAGATTTCGTACTGTTGGTAACCGGCGGTGGTCAGCAGCTTATGGCCTTCCGAGAAGATCAGCCACAGCATATCCTCATCCGGCAGCACCGGCGGGCGCGAGTTAAACAGGGTATTCGGCTCGATAGTCAGCTGATACCACGACAGATGTGGTGGGGCGAGGGCAATCGCTTGACGCAGATCGTCCAGCGCCTCTTCCAGTGTTTGCTC
>JBOFCH010000461.1:0-7305 GCA_051645985.1 Plesiomonas sp.
CACAAAAAAACGGGAAGCCAGTGGCTTCCCGTTACCGATCATGTTTCGTTTTCACGCTTTATTTTTACGCTTGTTCACGCTTACGCTTATTCACGCGGGCGCTTGGCGCCCGCGCGGATTAACCGCCTAACCGACTGGCGATTAACTCACATAAAGCCCTCAAACTGGCGTTTGGAAAATCACGTCATTCGCTTTAGCCGTATATTCGGCCAGCTGATTGAAGTTCAGGTAGCGGTAGGTATCATCGGCCGTAGCATCAATCTCACGCATCGCCGCCAAGTACTCCTCGACACTTGGGATCCGACCCAGCACGGCGGACAACGCTGCCAGCTCGGCAGACGCCAGATACACATTGGCTCCGGTCCCCAGCCGGTTCGGGAAGTTACGGGTTGAGGTCGACACCACCGTTGCGCCATCATGCACCCGCGCCTGATTCCCCATACACAGCGAGCAACCTGGGATCTCAATACGCGCGCCGGAGCGGCCATACACGCCGTAGTAACCTTCTTCGGTCAGCTGCGCCGCATCCATCTTGGTTGGCGGCGCGATCCACAACCGCGTCGGGATCTGGCCCTTGAACTTATCCAGCATCTTACCGGCGGCGCGGAAGTGACCGATGTTGGTCATGCACGAGCCGATGAACACCTCATCAATCTTGTCACCGGCGACACTCGACAGCAAACGCGCATCATCTGGATCGTTCGGTGCACACAAAATGGGTTCACGGATCGCATTCAGATCGATATCAATCACCGCACTGTACTGAGCATCCGCATCGGCAGACATCAGCTGCGGATCGGCCAGCCAAGCTTCCATAGCTTGGATCCGGCGCTCCAGCGTCCGCCGATCGCCATAGCCTTCGGCAATCATCCATTTCAGCAATACGATGTTGGAATTCAGGTACTCGATAATCGGCTCTTTATCCAGCTTGATGGTACAGCCCGCCGCCGAGCGCTCGGCCGACGCATCCGCCATCTCAAACGCCTGCTCCACCTTAAGCTGCGACAATCCTTCGATTTCCAGAATGCGGCCGGAGAAAATGTTCTTCTTGCCCTGTTTCTCAACAGTCAGCAACCCTTGCTGAATGGCGTAGTACGGGATGGCATGCACCAGATCGCGCAAGGTGATCCCCGGCTGCATTTCGCCGCTAAAGCGCACCAGCACCGACTCCGGCATATCCAGCGGCATCACGCCCGTCGCGGCCGCAAACGCCACCAACCCCGAGCCAGCCGGGAAAGAGATGCCGATTGGGAAGCGGGTGTGTGAGTCACCACCGGTGCCAACGGTATCTGGCAGCAACATCCGGTTCAGCCACGAGTGAATGATGCCATCTCCCGGACGCAGCGCCACGCCACCGCGGTTCATGATGAAATCCGGTAAAGTATGGTGAGTCTGCACATCCACCGGTTTTGGATAGGCGGCGGTGTGGCAGAACGACTGCATGGTCAAATCAGCGGAAAAACCAAGACAGGCCAGATCTTTGAGTTCATCGCGGGTCATCGGGCCGGTGGTATCTTGCGACCCCACCGAGGTCATCTTCGGCTCGCAGTAAGTCCCCGGACGCACCCCAGCCACGCCACACGCTTTGCCCACCATTTTCTGCGCCAGCGTATAGCCTTTGCCAGTCTCCGGTGCCGCCGCCGGCGTTTTAAAGACCTCACTGGCTGGCAGCCCTAACGATTCACGGGCCTTGGCGGTCAAGCCACGACCAATAATCAGTGGAATACGGCCGCCGGCACGTACTTCATCCAGCAGCACATCAGTCTTGAGGCTAAAGCGCGCCACCAGCTCACCGCTGTCATGACGACGGATCTCCCCCAGATAAGGGAAAATATCAATCACGTCGCCCATGTGCAGCTGGCTCACGTCCACTTCCACCGGCAACGCACCGGCATCTTCCATGGTGTTGAAGAAGATCGGCGCAATTTTGCTGCCGAGCACCACACCACCCGCGCGTTTGTTCGGTACAAACGGGATATCTTCGCCCATAAACCACAGCACCGAGTTGGTGGCAGATTTACGTGATGAACCGGTGCCGACCACATCACCGACATAGGCCAGCGGGAAACCTTTTTGCTTTAACGCTTCCAGCTGCTTAATCGGCCCGATGCTGCCCGGTTGATCTGGGTCGATCCCGTCACGGGGGTTTTTCAACATTGCCAAGGCGTGCAGCGGAATATCCGGTCGCGACCACGCATCCGGAGCCGGTGATAAATCATCGGTATTGGTTTCCCCGCTGACCTTAAAGACCGTGACCGTCATCTTCTCAGCCAGTGCCGGACGGGATAGGTACCACTCGGCCTCAGCCCAAGAGCGGATCACCTGACGCGCATAATCATTGCCCGCCTTAGCTTTATCTTCCACGTCGTAGAAGCTGTCGAACATCAGCAGGGTTTGTGACAGGGCTTTGGCAGCAATCGGTGCCAAATGCGCATCATCAAGCAGATCAATCAGGGGTTGGATGTTATAGCCACCTTGCATGGTGCCAAGCAGTTCGGTGGCATATTCGGCACTGATAATCGGGGAGTGGGCTTCACCGTGCGCCAGCGCCGCCAGAAAACCGGCCTTCACATAGGCCGCTTCATCCACACCCGGCGGAATACGGTTAGCCAGCAGGTCGAGCAAAAATGCTTCCTCTCCGGCCGGTGGACTTTTCAGCAACTCGACCAGAGCCGCGGTTTGAGCCGCATCCAGGGGTTTGGCGACCACACCTTCGGCGGCGCGCTCAGCTACGTGTTGACGGTACGCTTCTAGCACGACGAATTCCTCTTTTTTGTATGTCCTGATATCGGGGCTTGTCAGGTCATGCCGACGCCCCTGTCCTTGTCTGTTCGCGTATCACTTCTGGGTTACAGAAAATCCTTTCTCGACGCCTCAGACTAGCAGAATTGCGGCCAAACTTAAACCAAATGTTACACAGTTGTTGTGTCAAATAGTGGTGAAAATAGAGGCTGATTAGAGTGTCTCCTTTCAGCTCACACGGCGCGGCGCTCCCGCCGCCTACCCAGTTACAGTGAACGCCCCACCGTCAGATACAACGCCCGATTGCCGCCTTCGGCCTGCCCATAACCGAAATAAATTGGCCCGATGGGCGAATCAATACCGGTAAACAGGCTGCTGGCCCAAATCGGATCTTGATAGGCTCGCTCAAACAACGAGCTGGATTTATCCCAGACCCGACCATGCTCCAATGACATACCAAAATACAGCGGCGCACGGAACAAACCAAAATCGTTATCGCGCCAACGGTATTGGTAAATCAACGCGCCGAAGGTGGCGTATTGCCCTGACAGCTGATTGTGTTCATAACCGGACAAACGCAGGAAGCCGCCCATGTCTTTCGGGCGCAGCAGACCGGCCAGCGGATCATCAGAGAGCAAGGCCCCACCGGAAAACTTGCCAATCAGTGCATGACGCCCCCAGCCGGTCGCGGTAACCAGATCCAGATTGACGTCGGTAAACGAGTTGCGCGAATAGACGGTATCACTCTCATCCTGAGTGTGCAGACGCGACTGCAAATAGGCCAGATCCAAGTCCAGTTTTACGCCACTGCGCGGGAAGGCGATGTTATCCAAGGTATCGTAGTTCACCGCCAGATAAGGCCCGACGTTTTGCCCTTCCAATCCGGCCTGTTTATAAATCTGCGGCGTGATCTCACCGTCAACATAACGAATACCGAGTAGCGTTTGCTGCCACGGCAATGGCTGCCACCCCAGCGCCGCTTCTCCCCAGTTCACCGCATACCGGTTCACCAAGACATTACTGCTGTCAGAAGCAAAATAGAGATTGCGATCAAAGCGGTCGATCTGCGCTCGCCAATAGGTGAAGTAGCGCTGGTTCGGTACGATTGGTGCATACAGCTCGGCCTTAAACCATTTATCCGAGCCGAGCACCCCTTCCAAACGCGCTTCGGCACCATAACGGCTCAATCCAGTCAAGGTGGCTCCACCGCCCAGCTGAATATTGGTATTGCCGGATTGGGTATCTTCCAAGGCAAAACGAAAGTCTAGGTAGTTAGGCCCCCATGTTTTCTCGCGCACCTTCACCACCAGCACTTGCCGTACTCCGCGCTTTTCCATCTGGTAGTCGACTCGCTCAAAGTTTCCCAGCGCGTACAGGCGGCGAACCCGCGCCTCCATCTCCTCATCACTCAGGCTCATACCCGGAGTCAGGGCCAGTTTGCTGCGGATCAAGTGCTCATCAAACCGGCTCTGGTTAATGATCACGATATCATCGACTTTGGTGCCGGATTGTAAGTAAGTCAGATGCTTGCGCAGCGCCTGCTTACGCTTTAGATAAGCGGCATACACCTCTGGGCTAGCGCTGTAACGGGCCAGCGCGCGCTCCGCTGCACGCGCCGAATTCTCGCCTCGCTTGATAATGTCAGGCATACGATCGAATGCCGCCATCGATATCTCGCTAACATTCGGCCGCAACAATACATCCTGCTTACCCAGCAGCGCTGCCTGCTCGGCGGTATTCTTACGCACCATAAAAGTAGACAGCTGATTCATGATCGATAGCGCGTTATCCAGCTGCTCGGCATTGGATAAATCAGCACCAATATCGACGGCGATCACCACATCCGCGCCCATCGCGCGCGCCACGCTGACCGGCAAGTTATTTACCACCCCACCATCCACCAGCAGATGGCCTTCGTAACGTACCGGCGGCAACGCCCCCGGCACCGACATACTGGCCTGCATTACCGTTGGCAAATGGCCGTGGCGCATCACCACTTCGGTCACCGATTCAATGTCGGTCGCCACCGCACGGTATGGGATCGGTAAGCGATCAAAGTCATCGAGCACCGGCAGATTTTTGACCGAATCACGCAGCAGCACCGCCATCGATTGGCCTTGCACCAAGCCTTTTGGCGATTTCAGCGTTAATCCCTCAAACCCAATATTAGGCCGCAACTGGAACACATCTTCACGCTGCTTGCTGCGGATCGGCCGCTCAGAGCGATCGACGCGGTCAACAAAGCCCTGTCGCCAATCGATTTGCTGTACCAGTGTCTCAATCTCATCGGCACTCATCCCCATCGCGTACAAACCGGCGATATAAGCACCAAAGCTGGTACCGGCAATATAATCCACCGGGATCTGTAACCGCTCCAGCTCGCGCAGCACCCCGATATGCGCCGCCCCCCGCGCGCCCCCTCCGGATAGCACAACCCCGATAGTTTCCCGCGCCATCAAGGGGGTGGACAGCACGAGGAGTAGACAGACCGAGCAGAGATAGCCGGCAAAACGCAATAACGCTGGTAACATGAGAAGATCCGTTTCCGGTGAAGACCAAAAGGAAAGAGTAACGGCGGCACAGGACATTTCGCACTGCCGTGCTGAATATCTATACCATGCCCGCGTGTATAAAAATTACGCGGTGACAATAAAGATGACAATAAAAATGCCAGTCTGCTTCCAAGAACAGACTGGCATAGGAAAAAATGCAGACCTCTGCGCCTTACGCCGCAGAGGCGATCACCCGATTATTGCATCGACTCTTCAGGAATAATCGGTGACGGTGTGTTAAGCACGCGGTTCAGAATCTGAATGTTGCTTTCGTTCAGCACACCGACCGCACCTTGCAGATTCAAGGTGTTGATCAGGTAATCGTAACGGGCATTCGCCAGCTGACGGTTGGTGTTGTACAGGCTACGGGTGCTGTTCAACACATCAACGATGGTACGAGTTCCCACTTCATAACCGGCTTCGGTCGCATCCAAGGCGCTCTTAGCAGAAACCACAGCCTGCTCGTTCGCTTTAATGGAGCTGATAGAGGCCACGATATTATTGTGCGCCGCACGTACGTTCTTCTGGATCTCACGGTAGGCTTGTTCCAGCGCTTCGCTTGAACTGATGAAGCCGGATTCGGCCTGACGCACTTCCGAGCTAGTGCGGCCGCCGCTGTAGATAGGAATTGACAGCACCACGCCCACCGAAGTGGAGTCGCCACTGGTCGATACCGATGGCCCAGCAGTCACATTGGTGTCAGACACGCCCACCGAGCCTTGCAGACCCAGTGTTGGCAGGTGACCGGATGACGCCAAACGCACGCCCTCACGCGACAGCTCTTGGCCTAAACGGGCTGACATCAGGTTCAGGTTCTTAGCATCCGCTTCTTTCATCAGCTGATCAATTTTCAGCGGCATATCGGTGCTGAACTGCTTGGTATCCAGAATGTTAATCTGGTTTGGCAGGTTACCGGTGATCTCACGCAAGTTTTCCAGACTGTTGTCCAGATCGTTTTGCGCGGTGATCTGGCTAGCGCGCACTTGGTCATACTGCGCCTGCGCATCTTGCACGTCAGTAATGGCCACTAAGCCCACGTCAAAACGCTGCTTGGTTTGTTCTAACTGACGGAAAACGGCTTTTTTCTCAGCCAAAATGACGGTCAGGTTATCCTGCGCGCGCAATACGCCGAAGTAGGCATTCGCGACACGTAAAATCAGATTTTGCTGCGCGGCGGCATAGTTCACTTCCGCCTGACTGGCTTTTTTCTCCGACTGCGTCAAACGTACCCAGTTCGCCCGGTCGTATAAAGACTGAGTCAGGTTCAATTTAGCGGCGGTCTGATTCTGCTCATTGACGAACTCAAAGTTACTGCGGCTGTAATCAGCGCTACCCGTAGCATTCAGTTGTGGTAACAAACTGGCACGTGCCTGATTAATCTGCTCGACCACACCGTCACGGTCTGCCGCTGCTTTACGCAGCACCGGATCATTAATTTTGGCTTGCTGGTAGATATCCAGTAAGGAATCCGCATAACTTGACATGCTGATACTACCGATGCTCAATCCGATCAGGATGGGCAGAATCTTCTTCATAGCTATTCCTTGTTCCAATAATTTTCTCTGACGCATTGTTGTATGATCAGTAACCGTCAAACTGCGCACTAGTGTATCAAAGTCTCTGCCGAGGAATAGGTTTTCCGTGCCATATTGATTAAAGATTTAGCGAAAAAAAAAGGAAAACCATCGGCGCATCCCTTTAGTTTCAGTATGTTACTTTAACCATCTGATATTGCAGCCGCATTTAAGGACAATTTTTGACCATGACTTCTGCGAAGCGTAACACCCCGTCCGACTTGGTGCCAATCGACTTTACCAACGCTGACATTCAACTACTGGATAAGCAGCCCTTGTACGACGGTTTTTTTCGCCTCATCCGTTACCGTTTTCGCCATCGCCTGTTTGCCGGCGGAATGAGTGGCGAAGTCAGCCGCGAAATTTTTGAACGTGGGCATGCCGCCGCCTTATTAGCGTATGATCCAAAACAGGATAAAATCGTGTTGGTCGAACAG
>JBOFCH010000462.1:0-2738 GCA_051645985.1 Plesiomonas sp.
AACCAGCTGCTCGGTGCTGGCACCCAGACGAGTACGGATCAAACGCGGGTTGTTCACCTGTGGGCCACCCAGCGCAATGACGCGATCGGTATACAGCTCACCGGTAGTGAACAGTTTGCCAACGGCAATCACGTCCTGATAACCGATGTGCCAAACCACTTTGTTCAGGCTGACCGGCTCCAGAAAATGAATGTGCGTGCCTACCAGACCCGCAGGGTGTGGGCCGGCAAATTCGGTGATCACCACTTGAGCATCGGTGGTAAAAGGGATCTTGGCACCCGGCGCTTTACACAGGTGCACTTTGCCGTCCGTCAGACGGGTCAGTACATTCAGCCCCTGAACAAAAGCCTCAGCCTGCTCGTTGATCACCACTTCCGGGTTCGCTGCCAATGGATTGGTATCCATTGCCGTTACGAAAATGGCCACTGGCTCACTGTCTACGGCAGGCGCTTTACTGAACGGACGGGTACGGAACGCAGTCCACAGGCCGGACTCGATAAGATTGTCTTTAACTTGCTGGCGATCCAGCGTTGTTAATTCGTCTGCACGGTATTGCTTGAAGGTCATTTGCTCATCACCTTCAACAGCAATCACAACAGATTGCAATACACGCTTGGCACCTCGGTTGATTGCAACAACCTTTCCACTGGCAGGTGCGGTGAATTTCACGCCTGGGTTCTTTTTGTCTTCAAACAGAACCTGACCTTTTTTCACCACGTCCCCTTCATGCACATGCATGGTAGGGCGCATACCAATGTACTCTTCGCCTAGCGTAGCGACTTGGTTGATGGTCGGACCATCATGGATTACTTGCGTCGGCACACCCGCAATAGGGAGATCCAGACCCTTTGTAATTGTAATCATATTCACTTGCACTACTTTATCGGGAAGGAAAGAAAGATTTGTCCGAGCAAGAAACGACATCCTGACGCCTTTACCCGAGCCTGTGGAGAATGAGGTTTATCGAACCTGTAGGCAAAAATCGTCCTGTCATCTTGCCGCCGGCTCACCGCCATTCCCGTTGTTAAACTCTTAAAACTTTCGCTACAGCCGTAACAGATGTAAACCCATTACAAGATGCATATTTTAGCATTTTTGTCTTCTTTGATGCCATTCTGAAAGCGGTTCTCTCTGACACAAAGCACACAAAATTGAGGTAAAAACGCAGGCTTAAACGAGCCAATATTCAATAATGTGATCAGGGCCTCACACTCGAAAAAACGTGACAGTTGATTTATTATCACACAAAAAATAAAAACTGAAATATTTGGCAACACCAATCTTAACACATGTTATTAACACAAATAAAAAAACCGGGTCACCCCGGTTTTATGGTTAATTATCTGTTTACATCCGATTACGGCATCGCTCAGCGCTGATTTCCGCCCAAACATTGCGGCGATTCCGGAAATCCACCTTGCGTGGTCGCCCACTCTTCCGGCGTGTAAGTATGCAAGGCTAGTGCATGAATATGGTTAGCCAATTCATCGGCTAGCACGGTATTCACAGCCCGATGGCGGGGTAACAAACGCTGGGCGCAAAAGGCATCACTGACCAGTACCACTTTGAAATGGCTTTCCGAGCCAGGCGGTACGTTGTGGCGATGACTTTCATTGATCACCTCGAGGTGCTGAGGCGCAAAGGCGGCCTGTAGCTTGGCGATAATCTGCTCTTGGATCATAAACTTCCTTCTCCTCACGGCCAGACAGGGACTGGCGTCATCGGTCATACCATCTTGTTTTGTTGGCGACCGAACGCTGATTTCCAGATCCTATCTCTCGATTTCAGCACCAACTCACCGACAAATCTCATGTTCAGGCCATACAGAGCGACCTAGTCTAGTGCCCCGAAGATTAGGCGAACATTTAACGAATAAACCAGATTTTGTGCTATCAGTTCGATAGCAGTATGCTAAACACCTTGTTGTTTTTAGGTGATTTTTGTTGGAGTATTGTAGGTTGTTTGTACTGACACGCCAAGTGCAGTGCCTCTTCAGCGTACTGAAACCCATGCTGAGAGCAGCGCAAAAATCCCGGCGAACACGGCTCTTCTTCATGTCTTACCCGAATGCCTTACCGCCCCAACCCAACGAGCGCGCCCGTAGTAATGCACTGAACGTTACACCACAACAGTGAAACTGGCCGCAGAACCGCCCGCCCAAGCGCGCAGGAAGGGTAAAATATTGCTCCCCTGCTCTTTTACCCCTACCTTGGGTTGTTTATTATGCTGCCTCTAACAGCATCTTCTTAATATCAAACCGTTTACTTACGTTTTCAGGCTAAAGGATTGTGCGCACAATGAAAAAATTACTTCTGCCATTACTGGCCGTCCTGTCTCTGGCCGGCTGTGTCAGCCAACCGAGCAATACTGTTGCCGTCAATCCGCCGATTGCATTGCCGCAGCAAGATCCTACTTTGATGGGGGCGACTATCGCCATCAGCAGCTCGGATCAACGTCCACAGCCTTATGTAGCGATGGTACGCCGCGGTGAAGGCAAGCCCGAGCCGCTGTATGCCTCCCGAGACTTGCGCTTCCTGATGCAAGAAGCGCTGGAAAAGCAGATGCAAAAACGGGGCTACATGCTGGGCAGCACCGGTCAGGCTACCTTGGAAATCATTCCGATTGAAATCTATGCCGATGTCACCGAAGGTAATTTGCGTCACAACATCACTACCAAAGCCAAGATCCGTGTGATCACCCGGACACCGAAGGGCGAGATGGTGAAAGAGTATCGCGCC
>JBOFCH010000463.1:0-3860 GCA_051645985.1 Plesiomonas sp.
CCTGCATGATTACCCACACCAGTTCTCCGGTGGGATGCGCCAGCGTCTGGTGATTGCCATTGCTCTGGCGCTCAACCCGAAACTGATCATCATGGATGAACCGACCACCGCACTGGACGTGGTAGTACAGCGCGAGATCCTGCAAAAGATCTACGCCCTGAAAGAAGAGTTCGGCTTCTCCATTTTGTTCATTACCCACGATCTTAGCCTGATGGTCGAGTTTACCGATCGGATCGGCATCATGTACGCCGGTGAGCTGGCGGAAGTGGCACCATCCAAGGAGATCCTGACCAAGCCGTATCACCCGTACACCGAAGGCTTGTCCAACTCCTTCCCACCGATGTTCGGGCCGAAAACACCGCTGACCGGTATTCCGGGCAACCCGCTGAACTTATTAGAAGTTCCCGTCGGCTGCCGCTTTCAGGCTCGCTGCCCGAAAGCTACCCAGCAGTGCTTTACCGAATATAACAAGCTGCGTCAGGTTGAACCGAATCGATTTACCAACTGCCATCTGTTTACCCAGCAGGCTGCGCAAAAACTGGTTGTCGGGTAAGGAGTGGAAATATGTCGAATATTGTAGAACTGCCAATTGTTGAAGGGAAAAACCTGATCAAGGACTTCCCAATCAACAGCCATGCCCTCAACAAGCCAATGATGCGGGCGCTGAATGACGTGTCATTTAAACTCTACCGCCGCCGAGCCTTGGCCGTGGTGGGCGAATCAGGTTCGGGTAAAAGTACTACCGCTCGGATCATCGCCAAGATGTATCACCAAAACGGCGGTCAGATCACCTACAAAGGCCGTAACATTGATGACATCAAATCACGTCATGATTTGCTGAGCTACCGGGCGGCGATCCAGATGGTCTGGCAAGATCCGTTTGGCTCCCTGAACCCGACGCATACCATCTATCACCACATTGCGCGCCCTCTGCTGCTGCACAAAAAAGTCCACTCACAGGCCGAGTGCCGCGAACGGGTGTATCAATTACTGGAGCAAGTAGGTCTGGTTCCAGTGAAAGCCACGTCGGAAAAATATCCGCACCAGCTTTCCGGCGGCCAACGCCAGCGAGTCAACATCGCTCGTAACCTGGCGGTTGAGGCTGATGTGATCTTGGCTGATGAGCCAACCTCCATGCTGGACGTCTCGATCCGAGCCGGGGTACTGAACCTGCTGGAAGAGATGAAACACGAAAACGACATGGCCATGATGTACATCACCCACGATATCGCCACCGCGCGTTATCTGGCGGAAGACATCGCAGTAATGTATGTCGGCCACATGGTTGAATGGGGCGATACCGAAGAGGTGATCCACCATCCACAGCATCCGTATACCAAGCTGTTGATCTCGGCCGTGCCGGATCCGAGCAAGAGTATTCATGCTCAACTGGAAGGCGAAAAAGGCGAGATCCCGCTCTGGACGCCGGACAGTGTCGGTTGCCCATTTGCCGGTCGTTGTACCCATGCCAGTGCCAAATGTACCGAAGCGCTGCCGGAAGTAAAACAACTCGGCAATAACCACTTCGTTCGTTGCCATCTCTTTACATAAGGAACCAGCCATGCTGCTAGTAAACCATCTCGGCTACGAGCGGCACGGCGCAAAACAGGCGGTGCTACAAGCGCCGCCTGGTCTGCGCGGCCAGCAAGCCGGTCTTCACCGTGTGGAAGACCATGTCGTGGTAAGTGAGGTCGCCATCATTAGTCAGGGCGCGGTGCCCGGCTGGAAGAACCGTTATTTTTATACCCTGGATTTTTCTGATTATCAGGGCTGCGGGCGCTTTTACCTGCAATGCGGTGACTACCGTTCACACCCATTTTCAATTGGTGAGGGTCTGGCTCTACGCTCTACCCTATCCGATGTGCTGCACTATTTTAAATCCCAGCGCTGTAGCGGACGCTACGATCAGCATGATCATCAGGCCCATTTTTTTGCTCAGCCAGAGCGTAAACCGGTAGATCTGCATGGTGGCTGGTACGATGCGTCAGGGGACGTGAGTAAATATCTCAGCCACCTTTCCTACGCCAACTACATGAATCCGCAGCAAACCCCGTTGGTGGTCTGGAGTCTGTTACAAGCGGCGGAGCAGCTGTACGACGATACCGAGCTGAAAATTCAAAACCTGTATCATCGCCTGCTGGATGAAGCGCTGTACGGAGCCGATTTTCTGGTGCGCATGCAAGATCCCGACGGCTATTTTTACATGACGCTGTTCGACCGCTGGAGCAAGCAACCGCAACAACGCGAAATTTGCAGCTATGCCACCCAAGCCGGACAAAAAGCCCCCCACTATCAGGCCGGTTTTCGTCAAGGTGGCGGCATGGCCATTGCAGCGCTGGCCGACGCATCCCGTCAGCCGCGTCACGGTGAATACTCGCAAGATAACTATCTGCGCGCCGCACTCAGCGGTTACTGGCATCTGCGCGAATACAATTGCCAGTATCTCGATGATGGCTGCGAAAATATTCTGGATGAATATTGCGCTCTACTGGCCGCCTCCGCGCTATACCGCGCCACGCAAGATACCCGTTTGCAACAAGAGAGCCAGTACTGGGCCGAACGCCTACAACAGCGTCAATCCAGCGATGCCCAATACCAACACTACTGGTCGGCCAATCACGATGGTAGCCGGCCGTTTTTCCACGCCTCAGATGCAGGGCTACCGGTACTGGCACTGGTTTACCATCTGCAACACAGCGCCCTACCTGCTCAACAGGTGGCCTTACAGCAAACCCTGCACAATGCCGTGGAATTTGAGCTACAGATCACCGCCGAGCCATTTAACCCGTTTGGTTACCCGTGCCAATACGTGAAAGGCACTCACAGCGAAAAACGGCGTAGCTTCTTTATTCCCCATGATAACGAAAGTGGTTACTGGTGGCAGGGTGAAAATGCCCGGCTGGCCTCATTAGCCTGTATGGCATACGCCGCCAAACCTTATGCTGCCGATCACCAGCAAAGCGCATTAGCAGCATACGCCAACGATGCCTTGCACTGGATTTTAGGCCGTAACCCATTCGATATCTGCATGCTTGAGGGAACCGGCCGCAACAACCCGGATTATCTGGATGCCTTCCCGAATGCCAAAGGGGGCGTCTGTAACGGCATCACTGCCGGTTTTGAGGATGAAGCCGATTTAGACTTCAAACCACAGCCGTACGATGAAGACATTCTGCAAAACTGGCGCTGGGGAGAGCAGTGGATCCCACATGCTGCTTGGTATTTATTAGCCATTACTTACCAGTTCAAGGAGACCCATCATGTCTGAGATTTTATATGTGGGCGTCGATGGCGGCGGCACCGGATGCCGCGCTCGGATCCGCGATCAACACGGTAATGCACTAGGGGAAGGATACGCTGGCAGTGCCAATATTCTGCTGGGTACTGAGCTGGCAATGCAAGCAGTCCAACACGCAATTGGTGATGCTACGCAGCAAGCCGGCCTGACCGTACGCGATTATCAGCGGATGCATGTCTGTTTTGCCCTTGCTGGCGCCGAACACCAAGATGCACATGATGCGTTCTCGCGTCTGCCCACCTCTTACGCTCGTCAAGCGCTGATCACCGATGCGCTTGGTGCCTGCTTAGGGGCTTGGGGCGGCGAAAACGGTGCCGTACTGATTGCGGGCACCGGCTCCTGCGGCCTGCTATATGCCGATGGTCAGATTACCACGTTGGGCGGGCATGAATTCCCCATCTCCGATCAAGGCAGCGGTGCACGCTTGGGGCTGGCCTGTATCCAGCAATCGCTGCTGGCCATTGAAGGGATCACCGCCGCATCCAGCTTAGCAGAAGCGATTTTCACTCAGTTTGAGCAAAACATTGATCATATTGTCAGTTGGTCTAAACAAGCCTTGCCT
>JBOFCH010000464.1:0-5500 GCA_051645985.1 Plesiomonas sp.
CATACTACCGGCCGGCGCAGTAGGCGCCGCGCCAGCAGGTACGGACCCCGCTGGCGTGCCGGTGTCACCGTCGGGAGCCTGATCCAACGGCGGCAGAGCATCTGGGATCCGCTCGCGCGCTGCTTCCCGCACTTCATCGGCGGTCGGTGGCGGTGTGGTTTCACTCTTGTTCGGCCACAGTAGCAGCAGATAACGCAAACGCTCCAGCTGAGCCGTTGGGGTGACTGACACCACGGCAAAGGCGTTTTGGCTATCCACATCAAACGATTTGATAATGCCGACCGGATACCCTTCTGGGAAACGGCCTCCTAGACCGGAAGTCACCAACATGTCGCCCGGGCGGATATCGGTCGAACTTGGAATGTGCTCCAGTTGCAACTCATCACGGCGTCCGGTACCACTGGCGATCACTCGGATATCGTTACGCAAAACTTGTACCGGAATGGCGTGAGTGGCATCGGAAATCAGCAGTACACGGCTCGACACTTTGCCGACCGAAATGACCTGTCCGACCACCCCTTTATCACTGATCACCGGCTGGCCAATGTACACGCCCTGATCCGATCCCTTATCGATCACCACCTGATGGGTGTAGGGATCCGTATCAGCGGTCAGCACCTGCGCCACCATCTTGCGCTCATCACTGCGCAGCGGTGAGCCTAACAGCTCGCGCAGCCGGTCATTTTCATGTTTCAACTGCTCTAGCATCAACAAATCACTGTTTTTAGTCAGTAATTCCTGACGCAAGGCGCGGTTTTCCAAAATAAGGCGATCCTGACTTTCTAAACGCTCGGAGGCAGAGTCCAGCAACTGACGCGGGGAATTGGCGAGATAGTGCAGCGGGCTTATCAGGGTGTCTAATGACGATCGTACACTGTTGAAAGTAATCAGCCGACTGTCCATGATCAGCAAGCTAACAGAAGTGACCACGGCCAGAAACAGACGCAATTGCAGGGATGGGCCACGGCCAAAAATCGGCTTCATAATGTTGTTCTAACCCTCGGTATGCAGAGGGTGACGACGACAGCGCCGTCACCCGATCATTCGGCTTAATCTTCGCTGAACAGATCGCCGCCATGCATATCGATCATTTCCAACGCTTTACCGCCGCCACGAGCCACACAGGTCAGTGGATCTTCGGCGACCACCACCGGAATACCGGTTTCTTCGGTCAGCAAGCGCTCCAAGTTACGCAGCAGTGCACCACCACCGGTCAGCACCATACCGCGCTCAGAGATGTCAGATGCCAGCTCTGGCGGACACTGCTCCAAGGCGACCATCACTGCCGACACGATCCCAGTCAGCGGCTCTTGCAGCGCTTCGAGGATTTCGTTGGAATTCAGGGTAAAGCTGCGCGGTACCCCTTCAGCCAAGTTACGGCCACGCACTTCGATTTCACGCACTTCGTCGCCCGGGTAAGCCGAACCGATTTCGTGCTTGATGCGCTCAGCGGTCGCTTCACCAATCAAGGAGCCGTAGTTACGGCGCACATAGTTGATGATGGCTTCATCGAAACGGTCACCACCGATGCGTACGGAAGAGGAGTACACCACGCCGTTCAAGGAGATCACGGCCACTTCGGTAGTACCACCACCGATGTCGATCACCATTGAACCGGTGGCTTCGGATACCGGCAAACCAGCACCGATAGCCGCGGCCATAGGCTCTTCAATCAGGAACACTTCCCGTGCGCCCGCACCCAGAGCTGACTCACGAATAGCACGGCGCTCAACCTGAGTCGCACCGACTGGCACACACACCAGTACACGCGGGCTAGGGCGCATCATGCTATTGCTGTGCACTTGTTTGATGAAGTGCTGCAACATTTTTTCGGTTACGAAGAAATCGGCAATCACCCCATCTTTCATCGGACGGATGGCCGCGATGTTGCCCGGAGTACGGCCCAACATCTGTTTGGCTTCATGCCCGACCGCTGCCACACTCTTGGATGAACCGGAACGATCCTGACGGATCGCCACCACGGAAGGTTCATTCAGAACAATGCCCTGTCCTTTCACATAGATCAGGGTGTTTGCGGTACCCAAATCAATGGACAAGTCATTAGAAAACATGCCACGAAACTTTTTAAACATAACTAACGGCCAATCCTGAAAACTCTGCCCGGAAAACTCGGGCTACTCTACCAACCCCTATCGCCCCGCTCAAGGCAACATAAGGTAGGCAACGCAATTCTGATGGGAATAAGAAGGTTATTCACACCACGTATATTTAGATCTTTAATTTCTCTGCAACACATGATCGCAGCGCGTATCAGTCCACACCCACGGTGACAACACCACGCGAATCAGACCCGAGGACGACGAAAAGATAACTGTCGACGCTGAGTGACAGGTTTTACCGGTGCAAACAATGCGCCCTGACCGGCATAGACCCCTAATTTTCGTAATTTTGTCCATTCCTGCGTGGATTGTACACCAACGGCATACAAACGCGCGGTGGTTCCTGCACACGCCCCGATCAGGCTGCGTACAAATAATTGGTTTTCCGGACGCTGATCAATATTATGCACCAGACTCGGATGTAACTTGATAATATCAATCTGTAGCAGTTTGATATAAAAAGTATTTACTACCGTCAACCCAGCCTGCACGACCACCAATTTACAATCCATGCCTTTGAGAAAACGGGCCAGTGTACGCAATCTATCGATGTGTTGACACAGATCTGCCTCTGCAAGTTCCAAAAATAATCGCTGACGGACATTTCTTGGCTGCTGCATCAACAGATCCCGTAACCAGTACTGAAAAGATTTACGCAGTAATGCGTCCACGGTTAAATTGACCGCGATCCCTTCATGCCCCGGTATTTTCTCTAGCAAACGGATTGCCATCAACATAATTTCGCGATCAAATCGCTCGGCCAAACCTAACTGCTTGACCATGGGCATAAATTCGACCGAGCGTAACCAGTTGCCTTGTTCGTCTTTAATTCGGATGAACATTTCAACCTGTTCTGTCACGCCGTCACGGCTCAAAATCGCTTGGGTAAACGGGTACAGCTCTTTTTTATTCAGTGCATTTTCTAACAAAGTGCGCCAACGTACCGAGCCACGTACCGGTGTATCATCCTGCCTATCTTTGCTGCTGGCAAACCAGCTATTGCTTCCCTGCAATGAGGCTGAGCGTACCGCCATCTCAGCCTCATCCATGACATTTTCCAGAATGTCATTCTGCCGAAAGCTCACTAGGCCGATAAACACAAAAGCGCCCACATCAATACCACTCGGTAACGGCAATTGCTGGGTCATTTTTAGAATTTGCTCCGCCAGATGCCCCGCTTCTTTGATGCTGAGTTGAGGTAGCAGAGCTGCAAAATCGCCATCAAAATAACGGGCCAGCAGGCCGTTTGGGACACGCAGAACAAACGTCGAGAGCTGTGAAACCAGATCCTGGATCAGCGCATCCGCCACCTTGTCACCCATGTCATGGCGCAACACATCGATATCGGCCAACCGGATCACCATCACACAGCCGTAACTGTCCGGCTCATCCAGCAGCGCAGAAAGCTGGTTATCAAAGAACATCCGGTTCGATACCCCAGTCAACTGATCCAAAAAGGTATGCGAACGAATGAACGTATCAAAGCGGCTGCGCTCTTGGCGCGCATCATGCAACTCACTCATCAGCCGATCCAGCACCACACTGGCCGATTGCGGCCATTCTCGCGGGTCACGCTGCGGGATATCTTCAATGCCTTTTTTCAAGATCAAGCGCGCCCTATCTTCCAGCATCTCGGCCCCCAGCAATTGCTCACGCAGCCAGTTCAAACCGAAAATCAGGCCGATGATCACCAGCCCCGATGCCAGTGAAATCGAAGACATCGAGGTGATGGAATAGGTGTAACGCAATAGGGGATCAATGGCGCTGATCTGCACCTGATCGCCAGGATTGAGCAACAGCGGATACTGGTAATGTACCAGCATTTTTTCATTGGTTTCTGGGGTTTTTAGCGCTTGATAATGATAAATTTCCCGTGCCGCATTGCGGATGGTCAAGGTCTGTACCTCGGCGGCAGCGAGGATCGGCGGCAACCAGTCATCCAGCTTATGCGGATCTTCTTTTTGCAGCGCCTGATCGATCACGGTCACCACGGTCAGCCAGCGGTGAGAAACCTGATCCTCTGCCAGCTGACGAAAACCCAGTGTGCCACCAATCAGCATCACGACCATCGCCAGCCCTACAAATGACGTGACAAACGCCACAAATCGGGTGGTAAAACGCATCCTTGTTGTTATCCCATCAGTTTAAGCACGCGGATTGGTACTTCTGGTTTGTTATTTCCGTATGGATATCAGCGCATTTATTCAAGCACGATCCAGCGTATACCGGCGATAAGACATCGGATCGCACGCCAAACCAACGCGTTACCGCCGTTTGCCAAACAGGCAGTAAGATATGACAAATGACACATTAACCGGTAATTTATGGCTAGCACTGTCTGCCGAAAAAGCAGCGCCACTACGGCAGGCAAAGACAGCCTCATCGAACTTCAGCGCCAAACGGTATATTTATAATTGTGCAGTAAATAATAGCTTTTCTCTAGGCTTACACTGCGGCGTCAGTGCACATATTTGATTTTGTTTACGCTTTATTTTGTCATCCTGTTTATCTCTATCCCCGGCGGTATCACCGAAAAAGGGGGATATCACCCGGTTCTGCCCAAGGAGAGCATCATGCAAGCCCTCATTCTCGAACAATCTGAACATCAAACCACCGCCAACGTACGCGCTATTTCACCGCAGCAGTTACCGGAAAATAACGTCACCGTGGCCGTACACTGGTCAGGGCTAAATTATAAAGATGCGCTGGCGATCACGGGGCGCGGCAAGATCATCCGTCAATTCCCGATGATCCCAGGCATTGATTTTTCCGGTACGGTGCTGGAATCGGCCGATCCACGTTACCGTGTCGGCGATGCGGTGATCCTGACCGGTTGGGGCGTGGGTGAAACCTACTTTGGCGGGCTAGCCGAGCAAGCGCGCGTTAATGCGGACTGGTTGCTGCCGCTGCCATCGGGCTTGAGCCTGCGTCAGAGCATGATCATTGGTACGGCCGGTTTAACCGCCATGCTGTGCGTGATGGCGCTGGAAGCCGGTGGTGTGACACCGGGACCAGGCGAAGTCTTGGTCACCGGTGCCGGTGGCGGTGTCGGCAGCGTAGCCGTACAGCTGCTCAGCCAATTGGGTTACAACGTCGCCGCAGTGACCGGTCGACCCGAGAACCATGCGTACTTAAAAGCGTTGGGCGCGAGCCGGATTATCGAGCGCAGTGCGCTCAGTGAGCCGGGGCGGCCACTGGATAAACAGCTCTGGGCGGGCGCTATCGATACTGTGGGTGGGCAAATGCTGGCCAATGTGCTGGCACAAACTTGCTATGGCGGCACGGTGGTGGCCTGTGGTCTCGCCGGTGGTGCCGGACTGCCCGCCACTGTGATGCCATTTATTCTGCGTAATGTGCGCCTACAGGGGGTCGATTCGGTA
>JBOFCH010000465.1:0-1621 GCA_051645985.1 Plesiomonas sp.
TATTTACCGGTTAGCGCTCAGCTGCCGCCAGAGCAGGGTCAGGCATTACTCGCGCAGATCACGGCGCTGATCACTCGGATGCCAATGACTTCAGCGCCGCTTAGCGCAGCGCAAAAAACCGATCATATCTAAGGAGATGACGTATGGATCACCGTCTGCTTGAAATTGTGGCGTGCCCGGTTTGTAAGGGAAAGCTGCATTACGATAAAGAGAAACAAGAGTTGGTATGTAAGTTGGATCGTCTGGCTTATCCCATGACCGATGGTATTCCGGTATTGCTGGAAAACCGTGCCCGTGAATTGACTGCGGAAGAGATCTTGTCATGAGTTTTACCGTGATTATTCCGGCCCGCTATGCTTCGACCCGTTTACCGGGTAAACCACTGGCCGATATCGGCGGTAAACCGATGGTGGTGCACGTGATGGAGCGCGCATTGCAATCCGGTGCGGAGCGGGTGATTGTGGCAACCGATCATCCTGATGTTGCGGCGGCCGTCGTTGCCGCAGGCGGTGAAGCCTGCATGACCCGCATCGATCACAACTCGGGTACGGAGCGTCTGGCCGAGGTGATTGAACACTACGGATTACCGGATGATGCGATCGTGGTGAACGTGCAGGGCGACGAGCCATTAATCCCGCCATCGGTGATCCATCAAGTTGCGGATAATCTGGCGCAGGCCACATTGGCGCGGATGGCGACGCTGTCCGTACCAATTCGTGATGCAGAGGAAGCCTTTAACCCAAATGCGGTTAAAGTGCTGACTGACAAAGATGGCTATGCGCTCTATTTCTCGCGCGCCACCATTCCTTGGGATCGGGATAATTTTGCGCGCAGCCGTGAGCAAATTGGGGATTTTTACCAGCGTCATGTGGGCATTTATGCTTACCGCGCCGGATTTATCCGTCAGTACATTAACTGGCAGCCGAGTCAGCTTGAGCAGATTGAGTGTCTCGAACAGTTGCGTGTGCTGTGGTACGGCGAAAAAATCCATGTGGCACAAGCTGCTGCTGTCTTGCCTGCTGGGGTTGATACGCCGGAAGATCTGGATAAAGTGCGCCGTATTATTGCGAGCTAATCTTTGTACCGAGCAGACAAAACTGAAAAACCACCCTTGCGGTGGTTTTTTATTGGTCATATTTTATTTGCCACAATAGGAAAAATGGTGTCATCTTTATAAATAAGAAGCAAACAATGCAGGGCGGTACAGGAGGTACGAAATGGAAGGTTTGCTGGACGAGCTGGGGCTATTGCTGGGTGAACCAGTATTACGGGCGGAAATCATCGGCCGTGGTCATGTAGCAACGGTGTATGCATTGTACGACAGTCAAAATCACACTTTCCCTGTGGTCGCCAAAGCCTATCCGGTTGCTGGCGTGGCCCAAAATGAGATGAACAAGCTCTTGCTACTGGCTCGGCACTCTTGGGTCAGGGTTCCCGCCGTGCACAGTGTCTATCAGGTTCCCCAACCCTCCCTTTATAAAGAAATTTTACTGCTGGAGCGTTTGCCCGGTATTAGTGTATCAGCACCTTGTCGCCGCAGTGATCACATACCGGCGTTGAGTGAGCATATTGTGGATTGCCTGCTCAGTTGGCACCGTGTTGACAGTCAGGGGCAAAGTGG
>JBOFCH010000466.1:0-1679 GCA_051645985.1 Plesiomonas sp.
ATCTACCCACAATGAAGCCAACCTCTCCAGCGCCTTAAGCAAGATGATCAGCAAAAGTGGTGAGCCGCTGATCCGCAAAGGGGTCGATATGGCGATGCGCCTGATGGGCGAACAGTTTGTGACCGGCGAAACCATCGCCGAAGCGCTAGCGAATGCCTGCAAACTGGAAGAGAAAGGCTTCCGTTACTCCTACGATATGCTGGGGGAAGCCGCACTCACCAGCGCCGATGCTGATCGCTACTTACAATCCTACCAGCAAGCGATCCACAGTATCGGTAAAGCGTCTAACGGCCGCGGTATTTATGAAGGCCCGGGGATCTCTATCAAACTGTCGGCGTTGCATCCGCGCTATAGCCGTGCCCAGTATGAGCGCGTGCGCCAAGAGCTCTATCCGCGTCTGCGCGATCTTACCCTGCTAGCGCGCCGCTATGACATCGGTATCAATATTGACGCCGAGGAAGCGGATCGGCTGGAGATCTCCCTCGACTTGCTGGAAAAACTCTGTTTTGAACCTGAACTGGCCGGCTGGAATGGCATCGGCTTTGTGATCCAAGCCTATCAGAAACGTTGTCCACAGGTGATTGATTTTCTGACTGATTTAGCCAGCCGTAGTCGTCGTCGCTTGATGATCCGGTTGGTTAAAGGTGCCTATTGGGACAGCGAAATCAAACGTGCCCAAATCGATGGGCTGGAGGGTTATCCGGTTTATACCCGTAAAATCTACACCGATCTCTCCTATCTGGCCTGCGCCCGCAAACTGTTGGCGGTACCAAATCTGATTTACCCGCAGTTTGCCACCCATAATGCCCATACTTTGGCGGCAATTTACCATCTGGCCGGACACAATTACTATCCGGGGCAGTACGAGTTCCAGTGCCTGCATGGCATGGGAGAGCCGCTGTATGAACAAGTCGTGGGCCACGTCGCCGAGGGTAAACTGAACCGGCCATGCCGAATTTATGCGCCAGTCGGCACTCATGAAACCTTGCTGGCTTATCTGGTGCGGCGTTTGCTGGAAAACGGTGCCAATACCTCGTTTGTGAACCGGATTGCCGATACCTCGCTACCGCTTGATGAGCTGGTGGCCGATCCCGTGAGTACGGCCGAGCAGTTAGCAATCAAGGAGGGCCAACCGGGCCTGCCGCATCCCAAAATCCCGTTACCGCGTAACTTGTATGCGGCTTCGGTGAACGGTCACCATCACAGCCAGCGGTTGAACTCGGCAGGGCTGGATCTGGCTAATGAACAGCGCCTTGCCTCACTCTCTGCGGCGCTGCTTTCCAGTGCCGCACACCCTTGGTTGGCACTGCCGATGATCGGCCCTCATGAGCATTGCGCCGAGAGCGGCGCGCTCCAGCCGGTGCACAATCCCGCCCATACCGCTGATATTGTCGGCCAGACCCGAGAAACCCACGCCGATGAGATACACCAAGCCCTCGACTGCGCCGTAGCGCAAGCACCTATCTGGTACGCGACCCCTCCACAAGAGCGGGCGGCGTTACTGGAGCGCACCGCTCAGTTGATGGAAGAGCGGATGCAACCGCTGCTAGGGCTGCTGGTGCGCGAATCCGGTAAGACATTGAGCAATGCCATCGCTGAAGTGCGTGAAGCCGTGGATTTCCTGCGCTATTACGCAGCGCAAGTACGTGATGATTTTGACAATGAAACCCACCGCCCGC
>JBOFCH010000467.1:0-5980 GCA_051645985.1 Plesiomonas sp.
TAACCGCTCACACTGCTCGCATCCGGCAGCGCCGATTGGGCCTGCATATCCTGCTGTACCAGTTGCGCGGTCGGTAAGACACCATCAGCAGATGGCGCTCCCACAGCCCTTGTGGTGGAAACCGCGCCATCAACCGGCAATGCGCCGGTTGTCGCCGGATTTGCGGCTCCCGCAGCGACCGAAGCCTCTTGTGGGCCGGTGATCGGCACTGCGGTCGTGCCGGTAGGAGTAAGAGACGCGGTGGCCGGCGCGACTGCGCCCTGTACGGCCGGATCGGCCATTACCGCCGCCGCCGTACCGGCCACAACAGTTGCCGTTGCCGCAGGGGTGGCCGTATCACGGGCTTTTTTAGCGTAGTAATCCGCCACCTGCTCCAACATCTCACCGACCGTCTGCTCCGGCGCACCCGGTAAGGTATATTCTTGCGCTTGTGGCAGCGCGCTTTGCAGTTTGTCCGGCGCGGCGTCATACAGATGCCACGTCAGGCTGTCATTGTTCAGTGACGCCACCAGTACCGCATCGGGCTGATAACGTAAACTGGCAGCGGCAATTGGATTGATAAAGTTGCCATACACGTCACTGGCCGACAGCGCCATGTTATCTTCCAGATCGCCCAGTGGCAGCAGCAGCGGAATACCCCGCTCCATCGCTACCTGACGCAGCTGTTCACGGGCCGCCGAATACTCCTGATCGAGCATGATGCGTCGCTCACCGCCACGGCTATTGCCACGGTTATCCACCAGCCACAGCATGATGGCCGGTCGGTCGCTAGCCCACACCGGCAGACCTAGCGTCTGCGCCAGATGTTGCACCGCCGCAGGGTCAAAGCTGACATCCGCCGTCTTGGCACCGTTTTCATTATGAGTCTGGGTTTGGGCAATATAACGCCCGGCTTGTTGCTGGGCACTTTGTAGCGCCGGTGAGGCCGGTAATTCACGCAGGCCACTGTAGCGGATCAGCATGTCATCCAGCGCTTCACTGCGCTGGGCATCGGTCAGTTGAGCGCCACTTACCGGCAAGCGCACCAGATAAAAATCACTGACTTCTGCCGCCTGCACGCCGCCCGCCAATAGCAGGAAAGTCCATGCCACGATGGGTTTAATCCGCATACTCTGTTCCCCTTGGAATTCTTGGTTTCGGGTTTGAAAACGGGTACTGATTGCCCGTATGACTGCCGCTTTTGACCGGTACATTGCCGTAAAAGTGCCGCCATCGCAAAAAATAAAACGCCGCACAAAGGCGGCGTCAGAACTTGCTCGCAAAAATATCCGGCTAACGTGACAATCGAACGACGCCGTGCTCAGAACACGTACCCTGCCGTTTGTCACCCCGGCCAAATACCGTCGGTGTACCCAACGCTTTGCTGATGATGCGCGGCTTATTTAGTCCCGAAGATCTTGTCGCCGGCATCGCCCAGACCTGGGATAATATAGCCTTTTTCATTCAGGCACTTATCCACGGATGCGCAATACAGCTCGATATCCGGATGCGCTTTTTCCAGTGCGGCGATCCCTTCTGGCGCGGCGACCAGCACCAGCACCTTAATGCTGCTGCAACCGGCTTTTTTCAGCAGGTCGATAGTCGCAATCATCGAGCCACCGGTGGCCAGCATAGGATCAACCACCAGCGCCATACGCTCTTCGATATTGGAAACCAGTTTCTGGAAATACGGTACTGGCTCCAACGTCTCTTCGTCGCGGTATACCCCAACCACGCTGATCCGCGCGCTAGGCACATGCTCCAGCACCCCATCCATCATACCGAGACCGGCACGCAGGATAGGCACAACGGTAATTTTCTTACCCTTAATTTGCTCAACTTCGACTTTACCGCACCAGCCATCAATGGTAACCTTCTCGGTTTCCAGATCTGCGGTAGCTTCGTAGGTCAGCAAACTGCCCACTTCGGATGCCAGTTCACGGAAACGCTTGGTGCTGATATCAGCCTCACGCATCAGACCCAGTTTGTGCTTCACCAGAGGATGTTTGACCTCAACAACCTTCATAAACCTTCTCCTACACCAGCCCGAAATAAAATCGACAGATTATATACTGGATTTAGTCTCCTCCGGTAGACCTGCGTGTGCGTTCGCTCACAAGTTAATCGATTGCGCCTTGGCGATGGCCTTTTTCTGCTCGGCGCACGCAACACCTCGCAAACGTTTGCCTTCGCTGCTAGAATGACGCCGCCGAGTTTAAATCCTGGACTAAACCGCGAGGAATCCCCGTGAGCAACAAGACCTCTTTGAGCTACAAAGATGCTGGTGTAGATATTGATGCAGGTAATGCGCTGGTCGACCGAATTAAAGGCGTCGTCGGCCGTACCCGTCGTCCAGAAGTGATGGGCGGGCTGGGTGGTTTTGGTGCGCTCTGTGCGTTACCGCAAAAATACCGTGAGCCGGTACTGGTCTCCGGCACCGATGGCGTGGGCACCAAGTTGCGTTTGGCGATGGATCTCAAGCGTCACGATACTATAGGCATCGATCTGGTGGCCATGTGTGTCAACGATCTGATTGTGCAAGGTGCTGAGCCACTGTTTTTCCTCGATTATTATGCCACCGGCAAGCTGGATGTAGATACCGCGGCCGCCGTGATCACCGGGATCGCCAAAGGCTGCGAAGAGTCCGGTTGTGCGCTGGTCGGCGGGGAAACCGCTGAAATGCCGGGGATGTACCACGGTGATGATTATGATGTGGCCGGTTTTTGTGTCGGCGTCGTCGAAAAGTCCGAAATTATTGATGGCAACAAAGTACAAGCGGGCGATGCCTTGATTGCCCTCGCCTCCAGCGGCCCCCACTCGAACGGTTATTCCCTGATCCGTAAAATTCTGGACGTCAGTGGCCAAGACCCACAAACCACCGAGCTAGAAGGTCAATCACTGGCCGACCACCTGCTGGCACCCACCAAGCTGTATGTGCGCTCGGTACTGGAGCTGATCGCCAACAGCGAAATCCACGCCATAGCCCATTTAACTGGCGGCGGTTTCTGGGAAAATATCCCTCGGGTATTGCCGGAAAACACCCAAGCGATCCTCGATGAAAGCAGCTGGCAGTGGCCGGCCATCTTCCATTGGCTGCAAACGCAAGGCAATGTGTCGACCCATGAAATGTACCGCACCTTTAACTGTGGCGTGGGCATGATCATCGCGCTGCCACAGGCGCACGTCGAGTCAGCGCTGAAAATTCTTACCGCAGCAGGTGAAAAAGCGTGGCAAATCGGTATGATCGGGACATCAACTCCTAACGAACAACAAGTGGTCATCCGTTAATGTCTTCGTCATCTCAAAATATCGTGGTATTAGCTTCTGGCAACGGCTCCAACCTACAAGCCATCATGGATGCTTGTGCCGCTGGGCAGATCCCGGGGCAGGTTGCTGCGGTGATCAGTGATCGCACCGATGCCTTCGCGCTGGAGCGCGCGCAAGGCGTGGGGATCCCAACCGCCGTTCTGCGTCAGCGGGATTTCGCCGATCGCGCCGCCTTTGACGCCGCACTGGCTGAACAGGTTGACCGCTTCCAACCCGCCGTGGTGATCTTGGCCGGTTTTATGCGCGTGCTGAGCGATGCCTTTGTGCAGCGCTTTAGTGGCAAGCTGTTGAACATTCATCCGTCACTGCTGCCGAAATACCCGGGCCTGAATACCCACCAGCGCGCCATTGATGCCGGTGATACCGTGCACGGTGCCAGCATTCACTTTGTCACCGAGCAGCTCGATGGCGGCCCGATCATTTTACAAGCGCAGGTGCCGATTTTTGATGATGACACCGCCGCCGATGTGGCGCAGCGAGTGCAAGAGCAAGAGCACCGCAGTTATCCTTTGGTGATCAAATGGTTCTTGGAAGGTCGTCTGCAATATCAAAACCAGCAAGCGCTGATGGATGGCAAGCCATTGCCTGCACAAGGTTACGCGGCAGAATAAGCCTGTTCGCTGAGTGATTCTTATCATAAACCCGCTACGGCGGGTTTTCTTTTGCCCCGATGGGTCTTTTCCCCTGTCCTTATTAATTTTTCCGCATGATCGAGGCGGTATGTCACCGACCTTTCTGACCGCACTCTGACGGCTCGCCCTTGACCACAAACACTCGACAGTAAACCAATGGGTCAGTAATTTGTCAGTGATCCCGCATTCCTTCTCCGGCTCATCCGCTACACTACCAATAGCCGGTTAAAGGTCTTTTCCCGTAAAAGGAGTGAGCATGGCAAAGGATAAATTAAGCAAGGCGGTTTATGAGCGTGAATTGCTGGCGCTGCAAACTGAGCTGGTCAGCATGCAAGAATGGGTCAAGGCACAAAAGCTTAAGGTGGTGGTGATCTTCGAGGGGCGTGATGGTGCGGGTAAAGGCAGCACCATTAAAGCTATCTCCGATAAGCTCAATCCACGAGTCTGCCGCATTGTGGCGCTGGATAAACCCACCGAGCGCGAGCGTAGCCAATGGTATTTTCAGCGTTATGTCGCGCAGTTACCGGCAGGTGGCGAAATCGTGTTGTTTGATCGCAGTTGGTACAACCGCGCTGGAGTAGAGCGGGTTATGGGCTTTTGTAGCGACAGCGAATATGAAGAGTTCTTGCGCACTTGTCCTGAGTTTGAACGCATGCTGCAACGTGCGGGCATTATCCTGATTAAATATTGGTTTTCAGTGTCCGATGAAGAGCAAGAAAAACGCTTTCTCGAGCGCATCAATACGCCGTATAAACGCTGGAAGTTCAGCCCGATGGATCTGGAATCCCGCACCCGCTGGGCCGAATACTCGTACGCCAAAGATAAAATGTTTGAGTTTACCGACACCAAAAATGCCCCTTGGTGGGTGGTGCCGTCAGATGACAAACGCAGCGCACGCTTAAATTGCATACGCCATCTCCTGTCACAGGTGCCGTATGAAAAAACGACTTACGCACCGGTCGAATTACCACCGCTGAATAAAAACGGCTATCTGCGCATACCGTATGAAAGCCAAACGTTGGTGCCCGATTACTATGGCACGTTGGAGCCTGAGCGCGAACAACCCGATACCGGCGGCAAATAAGCATTGCGGTCATTTGGCCGTCAATCATGACAAAAACGCCGCCTTGGCATCGATGCCGGCGGCGTTCTTCAAACTCCAGCGTAGACTCGCGTGGCGATAACGGCCAACAGCGGCAATTACTGCAACATTTGCTCCAGATCATCACCATTTAAGTGACGCACATCTTTGCCCTTCACGAAATAGAAGATGTACTCACAGATGTTCTGACAACGATCGCCAATGCGCTCAATGGCGCGCGCGCACCACATGGCAGTCAGCACGTTAGGAATTGAGCGCGGATCTTCCATCATGTAGGTCATCAGCTGACGGATGATCCCCTCGTACTCTTTGTCCACCTTGCGATCTTCACGGTACACGCGGATCGCCGCATCCACATCCATGCGGGCAAAGGCATCCAGCACATCATGCAACATCTGCACAGTATGGCTACCGAGCGACTCCAGACTCACCAGCAGTGGCTGATGCTGATTGGTAAAGTTCTCCAACGCGGTCTTGGCAATCCGCTCAGCAACATCCCCAATACGCTCCAGCTCGGCAATGGTTTTGATGATCGCCATTACCAGACGCAGATCGCTGGCGGTCGGCTGACGCTTGGCGATGATGCGCACACAAGCTTCATCGATGGACACTTCCATCATGTTGACCTTGGCATCATCTTGAATGACCCGTCGCGCCAGATTTTCATCACGATCGTGCATCGCGCGAATGGCATCGGTCAGTTGTTGCTCCACCAGACCGCCCATGCTCATCACTTGGGTACGGATGGTTTCCAGTTCGGTATTGAACTGGCCGGAAATGTGTTTATTTAATTGCATATTGTCCATATCAGCACCCATCCATTAACCATAACGACCAGTAATGTAGTCTTCGGTTTTCTTTTTCTTCGGGGTTGTAAACAGGGTATTGGTATCGGAATACTCAATTAACTCGCCCATATACATAAACGCCGTCTGATCGG
>JBOFCH010000468.1:0-3120 GCA_051645985.1 Plesiomonas sp.
CGTTGCGGGTACGCAGTTTGCTACAGCAAGACCCCGCATCTGGGCAATTTTATGTACAAAGGCATCAGTTCGGAGAAGTGCAATGAGTGAGGTTCTGCTGCTGCGGGTGGCACCCGGCGCTGTATCCCGGCTGAGCTGGTGGCAGGCGCAAATGCCGTCGGGTCATGGGGAGAGTCATCCGAGTCTTCTGGTCGCCGAGGGTGAGTGCGAGAGTCTGAGTGCGCTGGCAATACAGCATCCGGCGTTGCAGGCGTTACCGGTCTGGCTGCTATTACCGGGACAGTGGTTTACCGTGTGCCAGTGTCGTCTTCCTCCCGGACGCGGTCGGCAGGTCGAACGTTTATTACCGGCGCTACTGGAAGAGGAGCTGGCACAGGATATTGAAGCGCTGCATTTTACTCTCTTACAGCGTCAGGATGAGGTTGGGCAAGTGGCGGTGATTGAGCGAGCCTTACTGCGTACTTGGTATGACGATGTCCGTAATCAAGGCTTTAATTTGCAGGGCGTATGGCCCGATTGGTTAGCACTGCCTAGCCCGGTGCAGGGCCTAACCCAGCCCCCACATCAGATCTCAAATCAGACGCTCAATCACCATCCAGATGTGCATGTTGACCCCGGTTTGGAGACCGATCCCGCGGTAGCCTCGGTCACGGTGCTGACTTTGCCGCAGGCCGTGCTGGCACGGAGCGCCCTCGGTCATGGTTTTAGTGTCGAGCCAGCCTTGGCCGACACCTTTTTAACTGTGCTGTGCGCCCTCCAGCGCGACTCTGACAATGTGGCCGCGCGCCATGTTGAACCGGATAGCGGTGCGGTTGATTCGGTGCTGGTGTGTTACGGAGAGCACGCGGCGCTACCGACGCTCAATACTGGCTGGCGCATGGAGTCGCGGACAGCGCCGTCGAGTGGTGCGCTCTTGCTGCGCGGCATGGCGGCACTGCGCCAGCACTGTCGTCACGGTGTGCTGAGCGGTGAATTTGCACCGAGCACGGCTCACACTCGGCAGTGGCGGCATTGGCGTGGGCTGGTGGCGGCTATTGGCGTGTTGGCGCTGTTGCTACTCGCAGAGCAAGGTGTCCGTTTGTGGCGGCTGACGAGCGCGGCCGATGTGGTAACCGCGCAGGCTGAGCAGGCGTACCGCGAGCTGTTTCCCCAGCAAACTCGGCGCGTGAATATGCGCGCGCAGCTCAATGCGGTACTCCGCCAGATGCGCGGTCAGCCACCCCTGCAAGGATTGGTGCCTTATTTGCGAAAGGTTGCTCTGGCATTACAAGATCCAGCCCTGAATCGCCAACCCTTGCAGGTCAAAAGTTTGCAGTATTTGCGTGATCAGCAGAGCCTGCGTTTGCAGGTTCAGGCCGCCGGCTTTGCCGAGTTGGAGCAACTGCGCAGTACCTTGGGACGTTATTTTCAAGTTGAACAAGGTGCGCTGAGCCGTGAGGGGGACGGCGTGGGGGGCAGCTTATTGCTGCGGGATCGGGCGGTACAAAATCAGCAGACGGTCACCGATCGGCAGGCGCGGGCCACGCACCGTGGGCCATAGCGTTTTGCACTGCGCCCATGCTCGCAGACCTGAGTGAGGCCATCGTCAACCAAGGTTGCCTGAATAGCAAAGAACCCGCGCAGCAAAATACATGCAGCAAGAGAATATCAGGAGAGCATATGGCGTCATTCAGCGCGCTGTGGTTACGTGGACAACAGCGCTGGCAGCAATACTCGGCACGTGAGCAGCGATTGCTGATCTTGGCCGGTGCTGCGCTGTTGCTAGGCGCGGTCTATTGGGGGATTTGGCAGCCATTGCAACAGGCTATCCAACGTCAGGAGTTGCGGCTACAACATCATCGGCAGCTGTTACAACAGTTGCATGTGTCGGCCGACTCGATTCGACAGTGGCAGCAACAGCAAAGCAGTGCCGGCGTCCCTTCACAGGCTCAGGGCAGTCTGGCGGAGCAGGTTAGTCGTAGCGCGGCGAGCTATTCCATCACGGTGACGCGTTTGCAGCCACAAGATAGGCAGATCCAGATTGGGCTGGCCGATTTACCCTTCAATCAGCTATTGAGCTGGTTACTCAGTCTACGCTTGCAGTATGGCATCGAAGTGGCTGCACTGGATTTATCGCTGGGGGCGCAGGGCGGCGTGGTGCGGGTTGACCGTTTGCAACTGGCCTTACCTTAGGTGAGGACAAGGCCAGCTCTGCGTGCATAGTTAGGCTGATAGGCCAAGGATCCCCGGCAGCAGGGTACGGTAATCGCTGATCCCCGGATGACGCTGGAAATGGATCGGGGCCGCCGCAGAATCGGGATTTTCAATTCCCAGACAGTAACCGATGCCAAACTGGTGAGCTGCATCTAAGATCACTTCGGCATCATCCACAAACAGAGTGTGGGCCGACTCAAATTGCAGGTCGTGTTGCACCTGTTGCCACAAGCGTTGATCCTCTTTCGGCACCCCATAATGGTGAGTGGAGATCAAACCATCGACGTGCTCATCCAGTGCGGTATGCTCCATTTTCACCGCCAGACTGAACGGATGGGCATTGGTCAGCAAAATGGTTCGTCTCCCGCTTTGGCGCAGTGCGTGTAAAAACGGTAGCGTGTCCTCGCGTAACCGTGCCGATGGCCCGTGTTCGCGGGTCATGGCGTAAATATCTAAATTCAGCCGTTCACTCCAGTAGTCAAAGCAGTACCAGTTCATGGTGTGGCGCACCGCATGGTATTCCTGGCGGATCAACGTGTGCGCCGCGGCCAATGGGATCGCCCGCGCGTTGGCCAGCGCCTGTGGCACCCGTTGCAGCCAGAATTCGCTGTCGAATTTCAGATCGAGCAGGGTACCGTCCATATCCAGCAGTACGGTCTCAATTTGAGACCAAGGGAGAGCAGGCGACATTAGAATTTCCTTGTAATCACGGCTTGCCGTTGTTGCCCTGCATGCGACACAATAATCACAGCGGCACTTCCTATCACAGCGACATTGCAGCGCATAACCAATCAGGCGGTATAAAGTACATGTGCATTCAGGATGAACGCAAACAAAAACCGGAAATTTTGGCGGTGGAGTCCGTGGCTCGCTCGCGTTTGTTCCATGTCGAGTCGGTGGCGCTGCGGTTTGCCAATGGTGTCGAAC
>JBOFCH010000469.1:0-2269 GCA_051645985.1 Plesiomonas sp.
CAAGTTGTCTAAAGAGGATGTACCGGCCAAGGCATCGTCTAATGAGGGATCTTTATAGCTATTTTGGGCTTGTGCCGCAGACATAAGAAAAGACCCATTGTTCGGGTTGCCACCGAAGTTTGGGTTTACCGGCTGGTAAATTAACGGGCTACTGTGTGCAAGCGCACTGAACAGTAGCACGGGGGCAGCAAGGAGCATTTTGGGTTTCATACTGTCTCCATTAAAACTCATCAGCGGCTAATTCGCTGGTTTTGAGAAGAGCTTTATCGATCAGGATCTTGGCCATGTTGTCAGCGGTGACAGCGACCGCCTGATCGACAGCCTGTTCCAGATTTCTCCGGCTTGGAAATAACACAGTCCTGAATAAAATATTTTGTTCATTTCTTATGGTAATTATACTGCCCCAACGGGCACTGGGTTTTTCGTTGATCGACAGGTTGATTCTTTGGCTGGCTTGCCATTTGTCACTGAACAGACGATAAAAATCATGCCCGATAGGCGTGATAGTCCGGTTGGTGATCAGCCCCGGAATTTCGACTTCCGCGGCAGATGTGGGGGGGAAAGGAAAAACCAAGAGCAGGACGAATAATCCTGCCGTAGCGAGTATTTTTCCATAAATAAAATTCATCGTCATAGCTCTGTATGTTATTTGTTATTATCTGCCAGATTCATTCCAGCAGGGTGGCGGTATTCACTGCTTTAGGTTTTCTTCTGCCCAATAGATAGCCTGCGTTCTATTACGCACGTTGATTTTCCTGAATAAATTATATAAATGTGACTTTATAGTGTGTTCGCTCACAAACAACATGCTGGCAATTTCCATGTTGGATGCCCCTGAGCGCAATTGTTCCAAGATCTCTTTTTCCCGCAGAGTCAGTTGCGGATAATTGGCACTGTTACGCTGGTGAACCCGCAAGTGTTCGATCAGCAAACTGGTCAGGCTGCGTGGCAGCCAAAACTCACCATTCAACACAGACTTAATGCCTTTGACTAGGGTATCTTCGTTATCTTCAGTACGAAAAATGCCACTGATGGCAGGCCATGACAAAATATCTTCCTGTGTCACATCGTCGGGCATATTAAACA
Organism: Plesiomonas sp.; assembly: GCA_051645985.1. GTDB lineage: Bacteria > Pseudomonadota > Gammaproteobacteria > Enterobacterales > CAMTGL01 > Plesiomonas. The sequence continues at coordinate 1,087 of JBOFCH010000469.1, forward strand.
GCAAGGTTTTAATGTTATTACGATGTTGGAACAGCTTGTATTGCCAGAGTTTGATTTCTTTATTATCCATCTCGGATAAATCAAACAGCATTATCGTTAGCTCCGCAGGCATACTGTCCAGCGGGTTGGCCAGATTATGAATACTCACCGGCAGAGAGGTCTTCTCGCGCAATGTTCTGCTGAGCGCGCTGACCTGCAACGAAGGCTTGGTAATGAGCAGCAAATGTGCATGCTTTTCCATTGTGAACCTCATAACCGGTAAAACGTTATCAATCTCTTAATACGCAATATAGTGGATTAACCTCATCCTTTCCGGTCTGTAAGAAACATGTCTTTGTGTTGCGTTTATTAAAGAACAATCAGTTAGATGATACTGAGTGACAGAATATTAATTATTCGATAGCTAAATATTCTATTGGTGGGATTTATATGCAGAAAAGATAGCCTGCGATTAAGTCAGACTATCTAATTAAAGGTGATAGGAATCAGAATAGCGGGTTGAATCTTTAGCGTGAGGCGCGTTGTTCCCAGTGAGTAATAAAGGCCGTGGCAGCCACAATAATGGCGGCACCTAACCACAGACGCCCTGGTGGCGCCCAGCCGAAGACCAGCCAACCAGCGGCAACGTTAATCGGCAATTTAAAGTTATCAAATGGCTGGACAAAGGAGGCATCTGCGTTGGCATAGGCTTTTGCAATCGCCATTTGGGCGAAAGCCGTCAGCAAGCCGACGAGCGCCAGCATCACTGCACCCGTTCCCTGCGGTACTGTAAATTCTGGCAGGGCGAGCAGTAGATTGAATGGGGTGATCAAGATCAGCAGATAGACCACCATGGTGGTGGGTGAATCATGGTGTGATAGTTTTTTCACCATCAGTGAGTAGCTGGCCCAGAAAAATGCAGCAGCCAGAGGCAGTAAGGTGATTAACTGAAAATCATCCGACCAAGGTTCTAGAATAATCATGGCCCCGACAAAGCCGCTGATAGTGGCAATCCAGCGCGCGGCACCGACTTTCTCACCGAGAAACAGGCCTGAACCGAGCGTGGCAAACAAGGGCGAGGTCATGATCAGGGCGATGCCTTGCCAAATCGGGATCGGGTAAGCCAAAGCCCACAGCCAGCATTGAATGCCGATGACCGATAAGAAAATCCGGAAAATGTGTTGTCCCAGATGTTGCGTGCTGA
>JBOFCH010000470.1:0-7435 GCA_051645985.1 Plesiomonas sp.
CGTTTTATGCTCGGCCTCTGGCCCCACAAAAGCCTCGACCCACAAGACTTAGCCAATCTCACCTTCTTCGGCATAAATCACATCGGTCAGTACACCTGCACCATTACCGGCTTGATGCCAATTGGGTAGCGTGATCCGAATTTGCATCGCCGTCGTGAACTTAATCAGCTCGTTGTCGGTCAGATGAAGCACCAGATCGGCCAAGCCGGGGTTATGGCCCACGAGCACCAACTGTTGAACGCTATCGGACGTTGTCGTCACCAACTTCAACAGCTGTGGCAATGCCGCCTCATACAGCTCAGGCACAATGCGAAGGCCACGCTGTAAAGCCGGTTTTCCCTCTAGCATCAAAGATGCTGTTTGCACGGTACGCACACTGGGAGAACATAACAGCAATGCATCTTTATGAATAAAATCTTGCCGCTGCGACATCAGAGCCGCTTGCCGCAATCCACGTTTCGCCAACGGCCGCTGATAATCAGCCGCCATCGGGTGGCGCCATGAAGATTTAGCATGGCGAATAAGAACCAATTCACGCGTCATAACGCCTCGTCATTTGAATTAATGCTAACGCAATCACGAACTACAGCATTTCATGCTACAAATAAAAAGTGACATAGTTTAATTAATAGAAAAATTTGCCGCACAGAAAGAGAAAAAAAGTATATGCTCAATAGTAGAATTCTGATCCTTATGCCACAGATACCAGATTGATTATAACATAATCAAATAATGGCCGTATTGTTGGAAAACTAACCGTTTGTGTTTGTATTATGGTATATCGCATTGTTATATTTTTTGTAACATTTTCAATCAGTGCTGTCTTGTTCCATTCGGAGCAACAGGTGCGTGATATTTATATGATGTCACGGCTGCATAATGAAATTAACTTATCATTCCTCAAGATGTATTCGACATTACGTCGGGTAAAAGTGGCTTTTTCCAACGCTATTCCAGTCAACAATGCCAATTTGTCTCTTCTTACCCAAAAAGATGGCGTTGCTTTGCTGATTAATTCTCATCATGGCAGAGTGCCTCAGCTATATGAGTCGTTAAAAAAGATTAAAAACTTGCTGGATAGGGAAAGTAATAATCATACCCACCTGCTGTCTTTAGTACAAAAGCACGGTGATTATGGTTATTTCGTTCCTTATCGCCCACATTATCAAGCGATTCTGAACTCACTGGCCAGTGATCCAGGCAGCTTAGAAATTCTAAAACGATATGATCTCACCGAAGAGTTTGATGACAGCCTTTTATTTTGTGATATTCGCACGTCTGAGGTTTATAAAGAGCAATATTCAAATACAGAAATGCTAAGCATATTTATGCCTATCTTCGATAAGAAAAAAGTATCGGCACTGGCTATCGTTGATTTAAGTAGTGATTTTATTGCCGATAAAATAACGAAATTTAATAAAGAGAATAATACGTATTTCCAACTGAGTAATAAAACGGGCATGGCCCTTAATATTCCTTGTATGACAACACAGGAATACATCAATAATCCCCGATTTACACCCGACAGTTGGCGTCATCTTCTCTTCAGTGCGGTGATTGCCGGATTGGCTACTTTGCTGTTTAATTCTTATATCAAACTGAAAAGTGTTGCCTTTCGGGATAAGCTCACCGGGTTACATAACCGCAGTTACTTTCAGCGTAAACAGCACAGTTTGCGCCATTGTTACAGCGTGATCCTCATGGATATTGATGATTTCAAAACCATCAATGACCATTATGGTCATGATACGGGCGACAAAATTCTACGTGGCATGGCCGATATTATTCAGCACTGTACCCGCAAAGACGATCTGCTCATTCGTTGGGGTGGCGAGGAGTTTTTACTGGTGCTGTATACCAACAACGCCGAGGCGGTGAGCGAACGTGCAGAATTTATCCGCCACACCATTGCCGAAACACCGATTAATGGCCTGCGCATTTCCGTTTCCATTGGCGTCAGTATCTGCAATGAACAAGCCTTTGATGTCACCTTTAAGCAGGCCGATGTGGCGCTGTATCAATCCAAAGCATTAGGGAAAAATCGGGTTACCCTATTTAGGGAAACACCAGGACTTCCGACAAGCAATGCCGGAGGCAACAAATAACCACACCTGATAGCGGCGCACAACACCAGACTGAGTTAGGATTAGAAAAACATCACGATCCTGTGTAGAATCGCCGGCGTTTTTCCCTCTTTGAATGATTTGTGAGCGTAATAGCATGCAACAGCCGCGTATTGGTTTTGTATCACTGGGTTGCCCGAAAAATTTGGTCGACTCTGAGCGTATTTTAACGGAGCTGCGCACCGAAGGTTATCATGTGGTGCCTAGCTATGATGATGCTGACATGGTGATCGTCAACACCTGTGGCTTTATCGACAGCGCCGTACAGGAATCGCTGGAAGCCATCGGCGAAGCGTTGCATGAAAACGGCAAGGTGATTGTCACCGGCTGTTTGGGTGCCAAAGAAGACCAAATCCGCGAAGTGCACCCGAAAGTGCTGGAGATCAGTGGCCCACATAGCTATGAACAGGTATTGAGCCATGTACATAAATATGTGCCCAAGCCAGAACATGATCCGTTTACCAGTCTGGTACCAGAAACCGGGGTGAAGCTGACACCGCGCCATTATGCTTACCTGAAAATCTCCGAAGGCTGCAACCACCGCTGTACTTTCTGCATTATTCCATCCCTGCGTGGAGATCTGGATAGCCGTCCGATTGGTTCGGTGCTGGATGAAGCCAAGCGTCTGGTAGAATCTGGGGTTAAAGAGCTGCTGGTGATCTCGCAAGATACCTCAGCCTACGGGGTTGATGTGAAACATCGCACCGGTTTTTGGAATGGCCAGCCGGTTAAAACCAGCATGTTGTCACTGTGTGAACAACTGGCGAAACTGGGCGTGTGGGTGCGTTTGCACTATGTCTATCCGTACCCACATGTGGATGATGTGATCCCACTGATGGCTGAAGGCAAGATCCTGCCGTATCTGGATATTCCGTTGCAACACGCTAGCCCGAAAGTGCTGAAGCTGATGAAACGCCCAGGCTCCGTTGAGCGCACCTTAGAGCGCATCAAGCGCTGGCGTGAAATTTGCCCAGAGCTGACTCTGCGCTCAACCTTCATAGTGGGCTTCCCGGGTGAAACCGAAGAAGATTTTGCAATGTTGCTCGATTTCTTGCGCGAAGCAAAAATCGATCGCGCTGGCTGCTTCAAATACAGCCCAGTCGAAGGCGCGACCGCTAACGAGCTGCCAGAGCAAATCCCGGAAGAGATTAAAGAAGATCGCTGGAACCGTTTCATGCAGGTTCAACAGGAAGTCTCCGCGCTGCGTCTGCAAGAGAAAATCGGTCGTGAACTGTTGGTGATCATCGATGAAGTAGACGAAGAAGGCGCGGTAGCCCGTAGCATGGCCGATGCCCCTGAAATCGATGGCGCGGTGTACCTCAATGGAGCAACTCACCTGAACGTGGGCGATATCGTCCGCGTTAAAGTGGAGCACGCCGACGAATATGATCTGTGGGCGAGCTTGCTCTGATTGCTTTTTCATGTCGGTCACAGAGGTGCAAGTCAACCTGTGACAAGCGCGTGAACAAGCGCTGATTAACGTAAAAAAACCGGCACCGCCTTTCAACGCTCGCCGGTTTTTTTATCTCTGCGCTGCTCTCACCATTCTCGCCATTAACGGCTCACCGCAACGCTCACTCTCAACAAGGCTTGCCGTCAACAAGATGCGAGTACTATGCGAGTACTCATTAGTATCAGAACTGCATTTGTGCCGGATCTGGATATTGGTAGCTAAACCCCTGCTCACGACAAATCAAACTACCATCCATCACCCGCATTTTGCCGCCGACATCGGGCAGGAACGTTGGTGGCTCTACGCCCAACGAGCGAGAAATCAACGGATAGAATACTGAACGGATCGGATGTTCCGGTGCGCACAGATTGTAAATTCGCCCTTGCGGCAAACGACATTCCAGCAACAGCGTGATGGCACGGATACAATCATCCAGATGCACGAAATTCACCCCCTGCGCACCGTCGGTCAGGTTCTGCCGTCCGGCCAGAAAACGCGCGGGATGGCGTCCTGGGCCAACCAAACCGGCACAGCGCAGAATATCCACCCGGATCCCCGGTAGTGCATGCAACCAGTTCTCCAGTTCATACAGCGCCCGCGCTGATGCGGTCTCTGGATAACAACCGGAGGCTTCTGTCACCGCCCCTTTTCCTCGACCGTACACCGAGGTTGAGCTGATAAAAATAATATGCTGCAACATGCCCTGCGCCAGCGCGCTATCGACCAGATTCTGGATGGCCGAAATATAAAACAGCTCATCGCAATTATGCCGTCCCGGCGGGATGTTGAGGATCAACGTTGCGGCGCCGAGCAGATGCGACAAATCTTCATCATCAGCCTCCAGCTCTGGCGTCAGTTGCAGACGATAGCATTCAATGCCGCTTAACCGGGCTGCATCCACGCCATCTTGTGTGGTTTTGCTACCCAGTACATGCCGACCCTGTCCCTGCAATGCCATAGCCAGTGGCATTCCCAGCCAGCCCAGCCCGATAATGGCAATTTCTTTGCTCATAAATGCCTCACTACAGCATGACCTGCTGCCCGTATGTACCTGTCTTCTGTGATAACACTTCCCCTGCGGGCATGCAAATCTCGCCTCACTGCCTCCACCGCACAGTTGTAACACTCTGCGCCAGCCATGAAGTCAGTTATAGTAGGCCGCGTGTCTTTAACTTGTGGCAATAAAATGAAAATGTGTTGTGTATGTGAAGTGCCGGCTGGCGTGCCGTTTCAACAGATTGACGGGCGTCACTACTGGCGCTGCGAACATTGTCAGGCTACGTGGCTCGACAGCCAGCACCATCTTTCTTCGCAAGCGGAACTGGCCGAATACCAGTTACATGAAAATAATCTGCACGACGGTGGGTACCGGGATTTTCTCGCCAGAGTGAGTGGGCCGTTACAAAATCGTCTGCGCACCGGCGCACAAGGTCTAGATTTTGGCTGTGGCCCTGGGCCGTTACTGGCGCAAATGCTAGAAGAAGCAGGCTTTATGATGTCTCGGTACGATCCCTATTTTCATCCAGACACGGCCACCTTGCAGCGTGAGTATGACTTTGTGACCTGTACCGAAGTGGCCGAGCATTTTTATGCCCCGGCACAAGAGTTTGCCCGACTGCGCTCACTGGTACGCCCCGGAGGCTGGCTGGCGCTGATGACCTGTTTTCAGACCGATGACCACCGTTTTGCCAACTGGAGTTACCGCCGCGACCCCACCCATGTGGTGTTCTATAAAGCGGAAACCTTTAGCACACTGGCGAAAATGTGGGGTTGGCAGTGCGACATTCCGCGTAAAGACGTGGTATTGCTACAAAAACCACACCAAAGCTAACCACCCAGCCACCGCGGTAACTATCACGATAACCACCGCGGTAACCATCGAAAGAGCAGTAAAAAATATGCCGCACACTGCGGCATATTTTTTTATTCGAAGCAGACAAAAGCAACGACGATTATTCCGTCCAGTACACATCCACAGGCGTCTGGGTTTGCCCCAAAATGGCCCGGATCGGCATCTCGTTCACCTCATTACTCTGCAACGCACGCTCGTACACGACTCGCTTCGATGCGCCGACCAGATGCAGATAAATCTGCCGACTGGCCAGCAAGGCCGGTAATGTCAGGGTGATACGATCCAATGGTGCCGTCAGTGGCGTCATTCCCATGCACAGCTGTCCCGAATACATGTTCAGCGCCGCTGGCAAATTTTCCGCGCCCGGGAATAACGACGCGGTATGGCCATCTTCCCCCATGCCCAAAATGACCACATCAAATGGACGCGGCAGGTGCGCCAAACGCTCGGCGGTTAACGCCGCTCCGGCAAACGGGGTCAAATAGGCATTTTTTAGCCCACAAAAATGTGCAGAAGCAGCAAAGCCTTGCAACAAATGCGCCCGCACCAATTTTTCATTGCTGGACTCATCGTGTACATCCACCCAACGCTCATCTGCCAACGTGATATACACCCGGCTCCAATCAATGCGTTGTTGGCTCAGCTCTGCAAACAGTGCAATCGGGGTACGTCCACCGGACACCACCAAACTGGCCGCGCCGCGCTCATCCACGCCCTGTTGTAGCGCTTGCGCGATGCGCTCAGCCAACTGGCTATTAAGCGCCTGCGCATCAGCGAATTCTTTAAATACCGGTACCGATATCGCCATCATGTTCTCCTTGCTATCGGTCAGCATCAGCCAACCGGTGGGCGCAGCACCTTACTGCCGATAACTTTCGATAACGCTGTGCCCACACTCATTCAAATCAGGCAAATTCGCTCCACGAGCGATTATCACGGGTGATCATGGCAATCGATGCCACAGGCCCCCATGTACCGGCCTGATACGGTTTTGGTGGCTCGTTATCGGCCGCCCACGCTTCGATAATGGAATCGGCCCACTTCCACGCCTCCTCCACTTCGTCGCGACGCACAAACAGAGCCTGAATGCCGCGCATCGCTTCTAACAGCAAGCGCTCATAAGCATCGGCAATGTGTTCACCGCTAAAGGTATCGGAGAAACTCAGATCCAGTTTAGTCGTCTGCAAGCGGTGCTTGTGATCTAAGCCCGGTACTTTGTTGAGGATCTGAACTTCGATGCCTTCATCTGGCTGCAAACGAATAGTCAGCTTGTTCGGTGGCAGGTCTTTGTAGGAGTCACTGAACAGGTTCAATGGTGGGTTTTTGAAGTACACCACAATCTCGGAGCACTTCGCCGGCATCCGCTTACCGGTACGCAAGTAGAACGGCACGCCGGCCCAACGCCAGTTATCGATATCAACGCGGATAGAGACGAAGGTTTCCGTGTTACTGCTCTTATTCGCGCCCTCTTCTTCCAGATAGCCCGGCACCTTCTGGCCCTGCACAAAACCAGCCGTATACTGACCACGCACGGTTTTTTCGTTGACGTTGGTATGGTCAATGCGGCGCAGTGCACGCAGAACTTTCACTTTCTCATCACGGATGCGATCGGAGGTCAGATCCACCGGTGGTGACATGGCAATCATGGTCAAGATCTGCAACAGGTGGTTTTGCACCATGTCACGCATCTGGCCGGCTTTGTCGAAATAGCCCCAGCGCCCTTCGATCCCCACCTCTTCGGCGATGGTGATCTGCACCTGATCGATGGTGCGGTTATCCCACTTAGAGGCAAAAATCGAGTTAGCAAAACGCAGCGCCAACAGGTTCAGTACCGTTTCTTTGCCCAAATAGTGGTCAATCCGGTATACCTGCGATTCATCAAAGTATTCCGCCACGCCATCATTAATCTGACGTGAGGTCTCTAAACTGGTGCCAATTGGCTTTTCCATCACCACACGGTGGGGTTGCTTATTCAGCCCAACGGCGGCCAGACCACGACAAATTGCC
>JBOFCH010000471.1:0-15162 GCA_051645985.1 Plesiomonas sp.
CCGGATGCTGTCAGCACTGCAATTGCCGCTCTCTGGTATGCAATCAACACTGGGACGTATTTTGTGTCGTGCACATGAAGCCCAGTGGGCGGCCGGTAAGCTGCAATACTTCTTCGATAAGCTGATCACCAACCTCAAGAATGGCGATTTTGCGACGGCTAACACCAGCAAGTGGGAGCCATCCACTTGGCCGCGACAGGCGCGTGGATTGGGCTTCACCGAAGCGCCACGTGGCGCATTGGGACACTGGACCATCATTAAAGATGAGAAAGTCGATCTGTATCAGTGTGTTGTGCCGACCACATGGAACGGCAGTCCACGGGATCCAAAAGGCCAAATTGGCCCGTATGAAGCGGCGCTGCTAGGAACCAAAATGGCTGTTCCAGAGCAACCGCTGGAGATCCTGCGTACACTGCACAGTTTCGACCCATGTCTGGCCTGCTCCACCCACGTATTGGGTGATGACGGCAGTGAGCTGGTCAGCGTTAAAATCAGCTGATCACAGGCTATCACGCGAAGGAGTCTGTCATGCAACATGAAAAAGAAGCTTCCGTGCCGCTACAGAACAAGGAAGACGCAGCAGCGCAGCCGGTGGAAATGACATTACCGGCAGAAGTGCAGAGCCATTATGTGTTTGAAGCACCGGTGCGGATTTGGCACTGGGGGATGGTGCTGTGCATGATGGTGCTGATCCCAACCGGTTACTGGATTGGCAAGCCATTGCCATCGGTACAGGGGGAAGCGACCTATCTGTTCTATATGGGGTACATCCGGTTTGCACATTTTACCGCCGGGCTGGTGTTTATCGTGGGTCTGCTGTTTCGGATCTACTGGGCATTTGTCGGTAACAAATACTCTCGTGAGCTGTTTGTACCGCATGTTTGGGAAAAAGATTGGTGGCACCGTTTCTTCTATGAAGTGCGTTGGTATCTGTTTTTGGAGAAAAAACCGCACTCCACCATCGGACACAACCCGATCGCCCAGACGGCCATGTTCGGTTATATCCTGTTGTCGATTTATATGGCACTGACTGGATTGGCGCTGTATAGCGAAAACACCCAGTATGCGCTTTTCAAACCGTTTCGCTATGTCGTGGAGTTCTTCTACTGGACTGGCGGCAACTCGATTGATATTCACAGCTGGCATCGTCTTGGAATGTGGATGATCTGTGTCTTTATTCTGGGGCATGTCTATTTGGCCATTCGGGAAGACATCATGTCTAACGACACCATGATCTCCACCATGGTGAATGGTTATCGCTCACCCAAAGTTAAGCGCCGCAAGATAGCCGTTTCTGCACAAGAAGCCGCTGCAACACACAGCACGACAACAGATAAACAGGGAAAAACGGAATGACGCAGCAACAAGTGGTGATTATGGGGCTGGGCAACATTCTGTGGGCCGATGAAGGGTTCGGTGTCCGGGCGGCAGAGAAACTTTATGCCGAATATGATTTGCCCGAGTATGTGGAAGTGGTGGATGGCGGTACGCAGGGGTATAACCTGCTGCAATACGTTGCACGCGCTACGCATTTGATCATTTTGGATGCAATTGATTTTGGCCATGAACCGGCCTCTTTGCACACCTATGAAGGCCGGGCTATCCCGGCTTATCTCAGTGCTAAGAAAATGAGTTTGCACCAGAGCAGTTTCTCCGAAGTGCTGGCTCTGGCCGAAATCAAAGACACGTATCCCGAGCACGTGGTGCTGATTGGTGTTCAGCCGGTGTTACTGGATGATTATGGTGGCAGCTTAACGGAGCTGGTCAAAGGGCAGTTGGAGCCAGCCGTGCAAGAAGCGCTGCACTGGTTGGCACGCTGGCATGTTCCGGTACAACCGGCTAGCAGCCTGCGACGTCTGAATGATGCCAGTTTGGCGATGGAAAAATATGAAGGTGAACGGCCACGCCAGTATAGCCTGCCACCGTATCAGGCCCCACAGGCATCAGGCGAATTACAGCCTGACTCACCACTATCATCATGTTCAGCACCATGCTTAGAACCATGCTCAGAAGGACAGACGCATGCGTTATTCTGACTCCGCCCTAAGTCGCTTTGCCACGATTTGGCAGCGCATGATGCAGCGCGGTATGCATCCGGTGACCGCCGACACGCTCAATGACTGGGTATCCCAACAAGGTTATGCTGCGGTACTGCTCAGTACCGATCCGGTGACCGTACCGGAAGTCTCCGATAACGTCGTGATCATTCCAGAAGTGCTGGCTGAGTTTCCGCATTTGCAATGGCAAGTGGCCAGCGCGGATCTGGATAATAGCGAGCTGCTGGCGGATCAATATCAAATCATCAAGCGACCGGCGGTGCTGGTTTTTGCCCGTGGCCATTATCTGGGGGCCGTATGCGGCGTGCATGGCTGGGGTGAAATCATCCATCAGTTTCATGCTCTGCTGCAACCGGCAGCGCAGAACATCATTCAGATTGGAAACATACCGCATGTCTGAAAATACCTATTTTCACCTGTTAGGGCCAGGTTCGCAGCCCGATGATCCTGAGTTTGCGATGAATCCGCTGCCGATTACGGTGGCGGTTGCCAGTGAACCGCCGATGGCGGCATTAGAGCAGTGCCATAACGTGACAGAAGCACTGCAACTGATTGAATATTTGCTGACAGGGTGCACAGATTATCAGGGCGATCCGGTGCATTATCCTGTAGCAGATGTTGCGACGCTGGATGAGAGCAACCGCCACTTTCTGGATGTGCTACTGGGCGAAGGGGAAGTGTCCATCGTGGTGCAGGTGGATGATAAGACCGAAATCCAGATTCAGGAGTCCATTTTCTGTGGATTTTGGCGCGTCTGGGAAGTCCGTAGTGGTCAGAGAGTGGCCGATCGGATAGAGATTTGCCCCATTCCGTCCTGTGTCTGTTATCATGCGCAACTTTATGCACACGACTCGGCGCTGTTACCTCCGGTGGGACAGCGTCAGTTGATGAATGCACTGCCGCTGGCACATGAGCTGTTATCCCAAACGGGTAAGGCACCACGGCCAGCGCATGTGATTAATCTGACGTCATTACCGTTGACCGAGGATGATCGTAGTTTTCTGGCCGACACGGCAGGGCAGGGCAATGTGCGTATCCGTACCCGTGGGTATGGTGAGAGTTTAATTGTTTCTACCAAACTGAAAAATATCTGGAACATCCGTTGCTTAAATGGATTGAAAGGTATTTTGTTGGAAACGTACGAAGTGAGCTGTATACCAGAGGTCGCACAGGCGTCAGTGGAAGATATTGAAGATTCTGCCCAACGTCTGCGCGATACGTATCTGTGGTTTAAGGAGCTGACACATGTTTGAAGGCAGTTACCGCAAGGCGCTAACGCCTTCCGCGCAACTGGAGTGCAAAATTTGTGGCTGGGTATATCACCCAGAGCGGGGTGACCCGGTCTGGCAAATCCCGCCCGGAACCGCGTTTAGCGCGTTGCCTGAGCACTGGTGTTGCCCGGAATGTGACAATCCTAAATCACAGTTTCTTTTGTTGCAGGAATGACCCGAGGTGGACCACGTTTAAGGAGTGATCATGTTTCAGGAACTGGGTAAGCAAAGCCAAGCACAGTTATGTCGTCCGGAACTCCGCTCTGTATATGATGAAAATCTGCGATGGTATGAGTCCAATCCAGCCAGTATTTTTGAGCTGGCATACCGGCAGGTTTATGAAAAATCAATGCAGGATATCCCATTCATCAATCGGCAGATTCAGATTGAGCTGGTTGGTGTCGGTCGTTGGCAGCATTTCTGGCGTGGAATGATGCTGACGCCCTGGAGCATGAACCTGCTCTTGATCCCGGCATGTGAATCGGGATGTATCCATGCTAGCAAAGGCAGTGAGTCGCAATATCCGCTACCGCAGGGCTGGTTCCCATTTGTGGCGTCCTCGGTCGGGACGACCGGTGCGTTTTGGCAAAGCTCACTGTTTTCTGACATGCGGCTGTTTGAAAGCCATATGGCGGCGAAAGTCACTGGTGAAGAGGTGATCCGTCAGTTGTTCCCGGTGTCAGAAGAGGGCATGGATCTACAACGTCGTCGGTTATTTTTGCTTGGTAGCGCAAACTGATAGTTGCGTCATTTGCAAGTGATGCCAACTGTGCTTTGATCCTCGCACGATAAGCCTATCTCAGTAGGCGCTATGTCATCAGTGGGGCGAAGACTTTCCTTCGTCCCTCTTTCCTGTGTGAACAGGAATGTTGATGAGGGATCACACCACTATCATGGCTGAACATCATGCTGAACATCGTTTTTCTGGATCGTGAAACGTTTCCTGCTCATATTGAGATCCCCCGCCCAGCGCTGCCTCACCAATGGCATGAATATTCCTATACTCCCAAGAGCAAACTGCCGGAGCGAATTGGTGACGCCGATATCATCATCACCAATAAAGTGATGTTGGATGCCGAAGCCTTATCACTAGCACCGCGTTTGAAGATGGTGGCCATTTCTGCCACTGGCGTGAATAACATTGATCTGGCCGCCGCCACGGCGCAGGGCATTACCGTGTGCAACGTGCGTGATTATGCACAGGTGACAGTGCCGGAGCATGTGCTGAGTTTGATCTTTGCGCTCAAACGCAATGTAGCCGGTTGGATTGCCGATCAAAGGCAAAAACGTTGGGCAACCAGTCGCCAGTTTTGTGCATTTAATTACCCGATCACCGATGTGCGCGGCAGTACGCTGGGTATTGTCGGCCGAGGTTCACTGGGGCAGGCTACCGGCGTGCTGGCTCAGGCGGTGGGGATGCGTGTGCTGTACGCCGAACGCCCCGATGCCGAGCAGATCCGCGACGGTTATACCGCTTTTAACGAGGTATTGGCTCAGGCCGATGTGCTCTCGTTACATTGTCCGCTCACCGAGCAGACAACCCGTTTGATCAATGATGCGACGCTGAAAAAAATGCAAGCAGGAGCTATCTTGATCAACACCGGACGAGGTGCGTTGGTGGATGAAGCGGCGTTGCTGCGCGCGTTGGATAGTGGTCATCTGGGCGGCGCAGCGTTAGATGTGCTCAGTGAAGAGCCACCGAAGGCGGATCACCCGATACTGGTGGCGGCAGCGCAGCGCAATAACCTGCTGATCACCCCGCACGTGGCGTGGGCCGCCGACTCGGCGATCCGCGAAGTCTTGGCGCAGGTTAAGCGCAATATTGAAGCCTTTGTGGCGCGTAAGCCACAAAACGTGGTGACACTCTAAAGTTGAATTTAAATGTACACCAATAAAAAAGAGCACGCCAAGCGTGCTCTTTTTTGTTCAATTAACGGTACAGGTTAATCGGTACTGTTAACCGGTTAACCGCCCATTACTTGACGCGCTGACCCGGCTTAGCACCGCTATCTGGACTTAAGATGAACAGATCGCTACCACCGGCTCCGGCAGCCAGCACCATCCCTTCTGACAGGCCAAAACGCATCTTACGTGGTGCCAAGTTAGCGACCATCACGGTCATACGGCCTTCCAGATCTTCAGGCTTATACGCAGCCTTAATACCGGCAAACACCTGACGAGTTTCACCGCCCAGATCCAGCGTCAGCTTAACCAGTTTGTCCGCTTCTGGTACCGATTCTGCCTTGGCAATCAGGGCAACGCGCAGATCCACTTTGCTGAAATCATCAATGCTGATGGTATCGCTGATTGGATTTTTATCCAGTTCAGTAGGCTCTTTGGCTGGCATGGCCGCCGCGGCTTCTTCCTTGGACTCTTCGATCATGGCATTCACTTTATCAGTATCAATGCGGTTGAACAGCGCTTTGAACGGGTTAACTTGATGAGACAGCAGTGGCGTTGCGACGGTATCCCATGTCAGTTCACTGTTCAGGAACGCTTCAGCGCGCTCGCTCAGCTGTGGCATCACTGGCTTGAGGTAAGTCATCAACACGCGGAATAGATTGATGCCCATGGAGCAGATAGCTTGCAGGTCGGCATCACGGCCTTCTTGCTTCGCCACAACCCACGGCGCTTGTTCGTCAACATAGCGGTTAGCTTTGTCGGCCAGCGCCATGATTTCACGAATCGCTTTACCGTATTCGCGGCTCTCATAAGCGTGAGCAATCAGCTCGGCCGCATCAGTAAACTCCTGATACAGCGCGGCATCAGCCAGAGTGTCGGCCAGCTTGCCGTCAAAACGCTTGGTGATGAAACCGGCGTTACGGGAAGCCAAGTTAACCAGCTTGTTGACGATATCAGCGTTTACACGCTGCACGAAATCATCCAGATTCAGATCCAGATCGTCGATACGGGCAGACAGCTTAGCCGCGTAGTAGTAACGCAGACAGTCAGGATCTAAGTGCTTGAGGTAAGTGCCGGCCTTGATGAAGGTGCCGCGCGATTTGGACATCTTCGCGCCGTTAACGGTCACATAACCGTGTACGAACACATTGGTCGGCTTACGGAACTGGCTACCGTCCAGCATCGCTGGCCAGAACAGGCTGTGGAAGTACACGATGTCTTTGCCGATAAAGTGATACAGCTCGGCCTCTGAGTCGGTTTTCCAGAAATCATCAAAATTGATGTCACCGCGTTTGTCGCACAGGTTCTTGAATGACCCCATGTAGCCAATTGGCGCATCCAGCCAAACGTAGAAATACTTGCCCGGAGCATCGGGGATCTCAAAGCCGAAGTAAGGTGCATCACGGGTGATGTCCCACTGTTGCAGGCCAGATTCAAACCATTCTTGCATCTTGTTGGCGACTTCGTCTTGCAAAGAGCCGGAGCGGATCCACGCCTTCAGCATGCCTTCAAAAGACGGCAGATCGAAGAAGAAGTGCTCGGTTTCTTTCATTACCGGCGTCGCACCAGAAACGGCAGAGCGTGGGTTAATCAGCTCGGTTGGGCTGTAGGTCGCACCACACACTTCGCAGTTATCGCCATACTGATCTTCGGCTTTACACTTAGGGCAAGTGCCTTTTACGAAGCGATCCGGCAAGAACATACTCTTTTCTGGGTCGAACAGCTGGGAAATAGTACGGCTCTTAATAAAACCGTTTTCTTTCAGGCGGCCATAAATCAGGCTAGCCAGCTCGCGGTTTTCATCGCTGTGCGTAGAGTGATAGTTATCAAAGCTGATATTAAAACCGGCGAAATCGGCCTGATGCTCGGCGCTCACATCAGCAATCATCTGCTCCGGTGCAATCCCCATCTGCTGGGCTTTCAGCATAATAGGCGTACCGTGCGCATCATCGGCGCAGACAAAATAAGCCTCATGACCACGCATTCGCTGGAAACGTACCCAGATATCTGCCTGAATGTGTTCCAACATGTGGCCGAGGTGGATAGAGCCGTTAGCGTACGGCAGAGCGCACGTTACCAGAAGTTTTCTCGCTGAAGGAGCCTTAGCATCTTGAGACATAATGGTTAGTTCTGCTGTCTTGTCATTGGATTTACGGATCCCGTGATGTTACCCCATCATCCGGCACACCGCTACCACCCTGCAATCAATGGGGTTGATTTGCCGGTCAAATTCCCCCAACCTTGAGCTGCCATGAGAACAACACCCGAATGACACAAAGAAGGAGAAAAGGGGATGGGTCTCAAATCACTTTTCAGCAGTGAAACCGATCTTAGTGCACAGGTAGTACCGGTGCTGGACGGTTTTACTCATTCAACGCTCAAGCAGCCATTGAGTACTTTACAGGCGCTCAAGCAAGCATCATTGCGTCGTGGGGAATTAACGATACGTTTGCAAATGCCCTTTGCGTGGCAAAGCGGGTTCATTGCCTTACAGCAGGCGACCGAAACGGCGTTATTGCAATTGCCTGATGTGCGCCAAATTCGTTGGGTTCTGGAATACCAGATAGCCACGCTCAAACGTGCTAATGAGCAGCCTGGGGTGAAAGGCGTAAAAAATATCATCGCCGTCAGCTCCGGTAAGGGCGGCGTAGGCAAGTCCAGCACGGCGGTCAATCTGGCCTTGGCGCTGGCCGCCGAAGGTGCCAAAGTTGGGCTACTGGATGCGGACATTTATGGCCCATCGGTGCCGTTGATGCTCGGTAGCGAAGATCAGCGACCAACGTCACCGGATGGTCAACACATGGTGCCGGTGAGCGCTCATGGTATCGTCGCCAACTCGATTGGCTATCTGGTGGATCAGGACAGCGCCACGATTTGGCGGGGGCCAATGGCCAGCCGAGCGTTAGGGCAGTTGCTCAATGAAACCTGGTGGCCGGATCTGGATTATCTGGTGATCGATATGCCGCCGGGCACCGGTGATATTCAGCTGACCTTATCGCAGCAAACACCCGTTACCGGTGCGTTGGTCGTGACGACGCCGCAGGATGTGGCACTGCTGGATGCGGCCAAAGGCATTGCCATGTTTGAAAAAGTCCATGTTCCAGTGCTGGGGCTGGTCGAGAACATGAGTATGCACATCTGTAGCCAATGTGGGCACCATGAAGCGATTTTTGGTACCGGCGGCGCGGCGCGTCTGGCTGAAAAATACGGCGCGGAGTTGCTGGCGCAGATCCCACTGCATATTCGTTTACGTGAA
Source organism: Plesiomonas sp. (assembly GCA_051645985.1). GTDB lineage: Bacteria > Pseudomonadota > Gammaproteobacteria > Enterobacterales > CAMTGL01 > Plesiomonas. Next base: position 8,487 of record JBOFCH010000471.1, read on the forward strand.
GATTTGGATAAGGGGATCCCGACCGTCGTCGCAGCGCCAGACAGTGAGTTTGCACTGATTTATCGGCAACTGGCAGCTAAAGTAGCGGCAAAAATGTACTGGGATGGCGAAGCAATCGCCACAGAGATTGCAATTCGTAACATAAGTTAAAAACAACGCTGGCGTGATAAGGGTCAAATTTCTTATAATCATAAGGTTTATTTTCACGCCACCAGAGTAACCAGAGCTTCGTTATGACAGAACAATCTCAGCAGTGTCTCATCATCGGTATTGCGGGCGCTTCGGCGTCAGGTAAGAGTCTTATTGCTAGCACCATTTACCGTGAGCTGTGCGAACAGCTGGGAGACGCTCAGATCGGCGTGATCTCTGAAGACTGCTACTACAAAGATCAGAGCCATCTGGCCATGGATGTCCGGGTTAAAACCAACTATGACCACCCGAACGCGATGGATCACGATCTGCTGCTGCAACATTTGCAAATGTTACAGCGTGGCGAAGCCGTGGAAATTCCGCAGTACAGCTATGTTGAACATACCCGTAAGCAGGAAACTATCCACTTTGAGCCGAAAAAAGTCATTATTCTGGAAGGGATTCTGTTGCTGACGGATGCTCGTCTGCGCGGTGAGATGCACGCCTCTATTTTCATTGATACCCCGCTCGATATTTGCTTACTGCGTCGTGTGAAGCGTGACGTGACCGAGCGTGGCCGGACGATGGAATCGGTATTAGAGCAGTATCAGAAGACCGTTCGTCCGATGTTCTTGCAATTTATCGAGCCATCCAAGCAATACGCGGACATTATTGTACCGCGTGGCGGCAAAAACCGGATTGCGATCGATATTCTCAAGGCTAAGATCACCCAGATGTTGAGTGAATAAGCCGGACAGTGATAACAAGATAAAGGTACTGCAACGTCATCTGTCTTACAGGTTAGGTTGCGTAAAAACGGGCTGGTTTTACCAGCCTGTTTTTTAGAGGAAACAGCTGTAAAAGCCAGCTCAGTTTGGAGAAGATCAACCATGCGTTTATGTGATACCGATATTGAAGCCGCATTGGATGCCGGGCGGATCCAGATAGAACCTCGTCCGCCAGTAGAGCGTATTAACGGGGCCACCGTGGATGTCCGTTTGGGTAATCAGTTCCGCGTATTCCGGGATCATACTGCGGCATTTATCGATCTGAGCGGGCCAAAAGATGAAGTGACCGCCGCACTTGAGCGGGTCATGAGTGATGAAATCGTTTTGGAAGAGGGCGAACCCTTTTTCTTGCATCCGGGTGAGCTGGCTCTCGCCGTGACGCACGAATCCGTTACTTTACCGGATGATGTGGTAGGCTGGTTAGATGGTCGTTCATCGCTGGCTCGTCTGGGACTGATGGTGCACGTGACCGCCCATCGTATCGATCCCGGTTGGCAGGGACGGATCGTTCTGGAGTTCTACAACTCCGGTAAGCTGCCACTGGCACTACGACCAAAAATGTTGATCGGCGCTCTGAGCTTCGAGCCATTAACTGGCCCGGCGGCGCGTCCGTATAACAGCCGTGCGGATGCCAAATACAAAGGCCAGCAGGGTGCCGTCGCCAGCCGTATCGATAAAGATTAAATAAAACCCCAGAACAGCGCGGAGCAAGGATGAGAAAGCTGGCGTTACTGGCAGGTGTGATTGCCGTTTTCGTATTCGGTGTGGCACTGCTGATATTAACCATTGATACCCGAGCCTTAAAAACGCTGCTGGTTGATAAGGTGAAAGCCCGTACCGGCCAGACGTTATACATCGAAGGCCCTCTGCGCTGGGGGTTTTATCATGGCTTGCAGCTAGAGGCCGGGGAAACCCGCCTTAGCAGCCCAGCAGGCTATCGCGATCCTTATATCCTGCAAGCAAAAAAACTCTCCTTACACATCAGTTTGCCCGCATTGCTGACCAAAGATTTGGTCATCAAGCATGTGCAATTTGATCAAGTGGAAACCGCCATTGAAGTGGCTGCCAACGGCGTCAGTAATTGGGATGCGTTGCTGGAGCCGGTTGCTGACGCGGCAGATCCAAGTGAAACTGCCGCTCCCGAATCGGCCAGCGGCCTCAGCGGTCATCGTGACGGCGCGTTACTGTCTTCGGAGCCGAATACGAATGCCAATACCGATCGTCATGACGGTTGGCAGGTGTCGCTGCGCAGTATCCGCATTAATGACGGCAAATTGATTTGGCGTAAAGGCGAGCATCAGGTGGATTTTGAACACCTGAATATGATGCTTAGCGAGCCGGTGAAAGGGCGTTATCCGGTCGAGATCTCCTCGGAGATCCACCTGCCTGACGATTTTATCCAGCTACATTATCAGGGATTGTTGAGCCTCAATCATGACATCAGTGTGTTGAGCCTGACCGATAACCAACTGCGATTGAGCCTGCAATCGAAGCAGCAGCCCGATAGTGAACCACAACTGATCGACAGCCGTTTTAGCCTGTTACTGGATCGCCGCGAAGGGCGTTTGGCACTCAGTAACATCAGCATTGATTCACCGATCGTTAAACTTGGCGGCGAGCTGATCCTCAAGTCACGCCCCGTACCGGGTTTTGTTGACATCAATCTGAATAGTCCGTATCTGGATTTGGATCAGGTACTGCCGCTATGGCGCGAGCTATCGTTGTCTGGTGATCAGCCGGTATCCCGTAATACAGCAGGAAATCGTGTATCGCCTGGGTCAGAGAAGCAGGGGGCCGCTAAGCATGCCGATACTGACGATTATCTCGCTGACCCACAAGAATTACAGTCTGAGAAGTCTGCGCATTCACTGCGTGATCTGTATCAGGTCGATGGTTTTGTCACGTTGCGTATTCAGCAGATCCGCTGGCGGCAACAACCATTCCAGCAAGTTGCATTGGATGCGACTGTCCAGCAAGGCGTGGTGGATATTGATCAGTTCAGTATGCAAGGGCTGGGCGGTGATCTGAGCGCGACCGGTCGGATTAATCTGCTGTCTGAACCGACGCAGTTCTCCCTTTATCCGGTGATCCGCAGTATGCCGATCTCCTCGGTGATGGCGTGGCTAAACACCGGCTTTAATGCCAGTGGGATGTTCAATGCCAATGGGCGCTGGCAGTTCAGCGGTTGGCCCTCCTTGCAGAGCAGTAACGGCTTTTTAAGCCTGCAAGCATCGGATGTCTCTTTTGATGGTATCAATTTATCGTATCTTTTGAGTAGCACCGTGGAGCGGTTGCGTGGGAAACAGTTTTCCGGTCAGCCAGTTGCTTATACCACGCATTTTGATCGGCTGGTGGCCGATCTGAACTTACAACAGGGTCAGATTAAAATTGCGCGCCTCAATGCTCAGGATGACAAACTGCTAATGAATGCCACAGGAACTCTTGATTGGATGACGAAACAGTGCCAACTGATGATCAATAACCGGCTGGATCTGGGGCCTGAATGGTCCAAGTTGAGCATCCCATTGCAGGTATTTGGCTCTTTCAATGATTTGCGTTACCGGATAGATGCCGCCAATGTGCTGAAACAGCAACTGCGGGCGAATAAACAGCGGCTACTGGAAAAGCTACAACATAGCGACAAGCTGTCCGACAGCGAGAAAAAAGCGCTCAGCGAGCTGTGATCTCAATACAGCGCCAACTTAACGCAGGATATGCAACTCAAAAAAGTACGCATACAGGCGGAGTCAGTGATGGAAAAGTATATTGGCCTGATGTCCGGCACCAGTCTCGATGGTGTAGACAGCGTTCTGATTGAAACTGATGGGCAGCAGGTAAACCTGCTCGCGAGTGATTTCTTGCCCATGCCAGCAGATTTAAAGCAGGCCGTATTGGATGTGTGTCATGGCCAAAGTACCAGTTTGGTCGCCATCGGTCAGCTGGATCAGCGTTTAGGCGTCTTTTTTGCCCATGCGGTGAACGCATTGCGGGTTAAGTCTGGTACACCGGCCAGCGAAATTAGCGCGATTGGGAGTCACGGTCAAACTGTCTACCATGATCCACTCGGCCCTTATCCTTTCACGCTACAATTGGGTGATGCCAATATTATTGCCACTCAAACTGGGATCTGTACGGTGGCCGATTTTCGTCGACGCGATGTCGCGTTAGGTGGGCAGGGAGCGCCACTGGTTCCGGCTTTTCATGCGGCGCTATTTGGGGCGCATTCGGCGCGCGCTGTACTGAATATTGGGGGCATGGCCAATATCACGCTGTTACAGCCACAAGGCCCGGTACTGGGATTTGATACCGGCCCCGGTAATGTCCTGCTCGATTATTGGGTCATGCAACATACCGGTCAGGCTTTTGATCGTGATGCTGCCTTTGCTGGGCAAGGTCAAGTCAGTGCCGCACTGTTACAGGCGCTGTTACAGGAGCCGTATTTCAGTTTACCTGCGCCAAAGAGCACTGGGCGGGAGCTGTTTAACCCGGCGTGGTTGCTGCCACGTCTGGCTACGTTTACCCACTTATCCGCGCCGGATGTGCAGGCTACGTTAACAGAGCTGACCGCCGTGACTATTGCTGAGCAACTGCATGGCCACGAATTGACGGAAGTCTTAGTTTGTGGCGGCGGGGTGCATAATCCTCTACTTATGGCTCGCTTGCAGGCGTTGCTGCCATCTTATGCGGTGTGTTCGACCGCCCATCGTGGGGTCGATCCCGATTATATGGAAGCCATGGCTTTTGCATGGCTGGCGTGGTGTGGGTTGCATCGGCAGGCTGGAAATTTACCTGCGGTCACGGGAGCTAGTCAACTGGCCGTGCTGGGAGCGGTATATCCTGCGTAGTTCTTCTTGTGGTCACTGGGTTTGTTGCAGGCTGTCCTCTGGCTATAACCACTCATATTTCAAGCGCTTGTTACATCGGTTCAGTGCATTTTGCTAACCGCATCGCGGATATGTAATACAGTTGTGGTTAAAAGATATTCGCTGATATGAAATAAGTTTCTCTATGCAACTGACATGCTGATATGAAATAAAGGGATGGGTCTCAGCCATGCTGATGGAACAGCAACCGGTTATCTCCAATCCGAGTCTGATACCGATGCACAGTCTGCGGTGGGTACTGATGGGCGACTTGGATGTCGAACATTTTATCGCCGCGTATCATCAGGCTTTCCGCTATTTTTTACCCCTGCAACTGGAACAACTCGATTTGTGTGGACACGATATTCCACTGATTGAACTGGAGCAGGGCTTACCCGCTTGGCTACACCGACCGTCATCTGTCGGATTGCGTACCTTGTTTGTGCATGTGGAGCCTGAGCATTTACAGCTGATTATCACTTGGCAGCGCCAGTACATTAGCCGGCAGGAAGTCTTGGATCTGTTGTGTCAGGTGGCAGAGATTTATAATTCTTCGCTGGTTTCGCTGAACAGTAATCTGGTGCATGAACTGCCGTTTTATGCGTTCTTAGCAGCCGATGATACGTTGGCGGAGTCGCCCACTTGCTTTAGTGTGATTGATCTGGAACGGGATGACTATGATTTGATCCGGCACAGTCATAGCATTATCCTGCCCGCTGTATGGCGCTGGGCCGAGCTGCACGGTTTTCATCGTGAGCAGGTACATGCCGAATGGCTGGAGTGTGAACTGACATTACCTGCTGGGATTCATACACAGCGTATTGCGCCTATCATGAACGTGGTATTGCAGCGTATGGTGGAAGTTTCGCTGTTGAGCCTGAATGGCAGTGAATCGTCGGAGTTGACGTTACAGATAGCCTGCCGTCATCCTAAATCTTTATCTTTACCCGCCTTACTGCTCAGTCTCAAGCATTGCTTACTGCAACAAACCTGACGGCCAGTTTAACAGGAACGCTATTCAGGACGGATCACGAATAAAGTCACCAATAAAAAAGCCGCATAATGCGGCTTTTTTGTGATGCTTGGTAGCACGAGAGAGAGCTTGGAGGCATTTCGCATCATTGTAGCAGTGAACTGCGCCGGTTATCCCTCTCTGATGAGGAAGGGATAACCGGTGATACAGCATGACTCCACAGCTGCATTACTCCACAGATTGTGGCTTAGCAGCCGCAGCACTGGCATGGTGTGTAGCCGCTTGGCTGCCCGCCGCACCACGACCCGTGAACTGGTAGGTAGGACGAACCCACGAGCTAACAGCTGGAGCCGATGGCGTGTAAGCCGGAGCGGGTGCTTTGGTCATTCCAGCATGTGCATGACCACGGACGGCCGCTTCTACCGGATTGATTTCAATCACTGCATCTTCCAGCACTGCTTCGGTTTCCACACATTCACCGGCCTCATGATGCACAACTACAGGCTCAGGTGCGGCTTCTACAGCGGCGGTGACTGCGGGTTGCTTCTCAATGATAGCCGGGACTTCAGGTTCGGAGTCCAGAACCGGAGTCGCTACGACTTCAGGCACTACCGCAGGTGCCGCATCTACGACTGGAGCTGCTTCAGTTGGCACAGCTTCAATTGGCGATGCTTCAACCGGTGCTGGCTCGGCAGACAGAACTGGCGCAACCAGTACAGAGCGCGGAGCCTGACGAACATCAGCTTCAGCGGCTGGCTCTACCACTACCGTATCTACGGTAGGGCTAACTTCTGCCAATACCTCGGCAACCGGCGCTACGACTGGAGCAACAATCGGTGCGGCCATAGCAGCAGATTCAGCCGCTTGTTGTTCGGCAGCTTGCGCAGCCTGATTTTCCAGCAGCACTTCGTTTGGTACAAACG
>JBOFCH010000472.1:0-3027 GCA_051645985.1 Plesiomonas sp.
AATGATTGTGGGATGATAAACAGAGAGAAAAACGCCCGGTAACTGGGAACCAAAGATTAAGTTACCGGGTTATCCTCTAAACTCAGGGGACATCAAAGAAAAAGCAGTGGCATATACTCAGACTATGCTTTTACTGGGAAGTTTCATCCGTTCCCTAAAAATTCTTATTTTTTTCGTTAACGCTTCGCTGAACCTTCACCATGCCTACTCAATGGCAGCTGATCAGCACCTTTGTCGCTCAATGTACCCCACAATGTAGGAAGCGTTCACGTTAGCTATCGTGAGTTGTCGTGCACTCAATTATCTGATTTAAAAAGATTAATTAGACGTATGACCTGTGCTTGCGGCATTGTTTACACAAAAATAAAACATATGTTTAAAATCGTTGACTCCAATGTTAATGGGATGTAGATTTTAAACATCCGTTTAATATGAGTGTATGACTATGACTGCCAGGCCCGATACTAAAGCCCGAATTCTCGATGCCGCAGAGCGATTATTTGCCGAGCAGGGCTTCAACGATACGTCGCTACGTACGATCACGGCAGAAGCAGAGGTGAATCTGGCCTCGGTCAATTATCACTTTGGCTCGAAAAAAGAACTGATCCGGGCGGTATTAGCGCGCTATCTGGAAGTGTTTATGCCGGCATTGGAGCTAGAGCTGGATGCGGTGCTGCGTAGCGATCAAACGCCGAGCCTAGAGCAGGTCTTTCATGCCTTCAAAGCTCCTTTGTTGCAGCTGACTGCGCTGCGACCAGAGGGAACCACCTTATTCATGCAACTACTGGGACGGGGCTACACCGATGTGCAGGGTCACCTGCGTTGGTTTATCACCACCCGTTATGGTGATGTTCTGGCGTTGTTCACCCGCGCGGTACAACGGGCGAATCCGGCGCTGAATACTGCCGAGTTATTTTGGCGTCTGCACTTCACGCTAGGGACGGCAGTGTTTGCCATGGCCTCCAATGTGGCCCTGCGTGAGATAGCGTTGGCCGATTTTGGTCAGCACATCCAGATCAGTGATCTGATTGATCGGATCATTCCGTATCTGGCCGGCGGCGTAGCCGCTCCGATTTACGGCGCTGAATTACTACTACAACCCGTCAGCGCAGCCGCCATGAGCGGATGATGAAGTTACCAACCCTATTATGAAGGATGAACATAATGACCAGTCTGCGCCAACGTTATATCTCAGGCCCGGCTTTTAAGGTATTCAAGCGCATTCTGCCGCCGTTGTCTGCGACAGAGCGTGAAGCCATGGAGGCGGGTACTGTCTGGTGGGAAGGGGATCTGTTCCGTGGTCAACCTGACTGGAACAAGTTGCATGCACTGCCTAAACCTAAGCTGACGGCAGAAGAGCAGTCGTTTTTGGATAATCAGGTCGAAACCCTGCTCAATATGCTGGATGACTATCAGATAGTGCATGAGCTGAACGATCTGCCGCCTGAGGTGTGGGAGTACCTGAAAAAAGAGCGCTTCTTCTCGTTGATTATTGCCAAAGAATTCGGTGGGCGTCAGTTCAGCTCACTGGCTAACTCGACTATCGTGACCAAAATTGCCAGTAAGAGTACGACGGCGGCGGTGACGGTGATGGTGCCTAACTCTTTGGGGCCGGGCGAATTGCTGTCACATTATGGGACAGAAGAGCAAAAACAGCGCTGGTTACCGGGGCTGGCTGATGGCCGTGAGATCCCTTGTTTCGCCTTGACCGGCCCGGAAGCCGGCTCCGATGCGGGCAGCATTCCGGATAAAGGCATTGTCTGTCGTGGTATGCATGATGGCAAGGAAGTAGTGGGACTTCGCCTGAACTGGAACAAACGTTATATCACGTTGGCTCCGGTCGCGACGGTACTGGGGCTGGCGTTTAAAATGTACGATCCTGAGCATTTGCTGGGAGATAAAGAGGATATCGGGATCACTTGCGCCCTGATCCCAACTAATCATCCTGGGGTTGATGTCGGAGCGCGGCATATCCCGATGAATCTGGCCTTCATGAATGGGCCAACTTGGGGGAAAGATGTGTTTATCCCGCTGGATTGGATCATCGGTGGCCCATCCTATGCCGGGAAAGGTTGGCGGATGCTGGTGGAGTGCCTTTCGGCGGGGCGCGGTATTTCGTTACCGGCGCTGGGCACCGCGATTGGCCATCTGACTACCCGTACCACCGGGGCTTACTCGTATGTGCGTAAGCAATTCGGTCTGTCGATTGGTCGCTTTGAAGGGGTCGCCGAAGCGATGGGACGGATCGGCGGTCTGACCTATCTGTTGGAAGCGGCACGCACCTTTACCACCACCGCACTGGATACCGGCGAAACCCCAGGAATTGTGACGGCGATTGCCAAATATCACATGACCGAAATTGGCCGTCAGCTGCTGAATGACTCGATGGATATTCATGCTGGCCGCGCTATTCAGTTAGGCCCAATGAACTATCTGGGGCATCACTACTTCGGTATTCCGGTAGCCATTACCGTGGAAGGGGCGAACATTCTGACCCGTAACCTGATGATTTTTGGCCAAGGGGCGACCCGTTGCCATCCGTTTGTGTTGGGCGAGATGGAAGCGGCGGCCAATCCAGATGAAAAAGCCGGCTTGCAGGCGTTTGATACGCTGTTGTTCAAGCATATCGGTTTTGGTGTGACCAACTTTTTCAGCACCCTGTGGCAAGGCATTACGGCGGGTAAATTAAATTCCGCGCCATCGGGCAGCCCGCTGAGCCGTTACTACAAACAACTTGGCCGAATGAGCCGAGCATTGGCATTGACTGCGGATATGGCGATGTTGGTATTGGGTGGCGATCTGAAGCGCAAAGAGATGCTGTCGGCTCGTTTGGGCGATGTGCTCAGCCATCTGTATCTGGCTTCGGCTGTGCTCAAGCGCTATGAGCAAGAAGGTCGCCTGAAAGAAGATCTGCCCCTGGCCGAGTATGGCTTGCAATACTGCTTGTATCAGTGCGGCAAAGCGTTTGATAGCTTCTTCCAGAACTTTGGCAACCGTGCGGTAGCAACCATGCTGCGTGTTGCTGTC
>JBOFCH010000473.1:0-8944 GCA_051645985.1 Plesiomonas sp.
GACCGGATTATGCCGAGCCATTAGCCAATCAGCCGGCTAACGCCGCCATCAGCACCAAAAATCACCGTTTTGATCTGTATGTTACGTCGGCTGTCAGTTAACCGGTTGACGCCGGGCGGCCCCTGTGCCAGCGTGTAATTATCGGTTGTCTGTCGTTAGGCAACGGTGGTGAATGCGGGAGGCCACGATGGAAATTCGCCGGTTATGCAAATGGGGACGGGATGAATACAGTGAGCACTTCGCCTTGCTGTGTGAGATCACCCGTAAACCGAAATTTAGCTGTGAACGCTGCGGGCGCAGTGCGCGTAAAAAACGTTATCTGTGCAAGCCACGTAAACGCGACGAACAGTAATTCTTATTCGGTACACAGCACGTCGGTACAAGGCACATCGGTAATCAGTCTACGGTAAACGATACGCAATCAACGACAACTCCCGCGAACGGCGGGAGTTGGATAGAGAACGCATAACTATCATGCAACCATCACGTAACCATCAAGCAGCTACAGGCTACATATTCAGGTTACTGCGGCGGGGTTAATCTTCGTCGCGCAGCGGCACAATCAGCATATCAATCGGGATATTGTTAATCAGCTGGCGTGCGGAGGACATCAGCTTGCTCCAGAAGTCCTGATGATGACCACAGACCAGCAGATCCACGTCATATTGCTTGATAGCATCCATCAGAACCTGTCCAAGATCGCCACTGCCACTCAAGGTTTCGGTGATCGGATAACCCGCACTCAATGCCAGTTCGCGCAAGGCAGAATGGGTTTCTTCGGAAATTTTTTGCTGCATATCCCCAAGATTGACATCAATCAGGCCGGTATACAGATCAGAATAATTGACATCAACATGGATCAGCGAAACTTTGGCATCGTTACGCTTGGCGACGCCGATAGCTTTTTTCAGCAGATAGTGACTTTCCGGCGACAAGTCGACGGCGACCAAAAGATGTTGATATGCCATGATGTTACTCCTTTTCCATTCTTCCATACTCGGATACTAACATTAGTATAGATGGGGAAATGTTCAGTGGATCACAGCCCGTGCCGCCATTGTGACGCTCCCAAAAGGCGATAAGAGTCACTCTTTTAGCTCCAGCGCGTTCTAATGAAATTGGCTGACTTTCCGGCCGCCAATTCAGTCACTTTTCCCCACGGTAAAAAAAATTTACTGCCGATAGGCCACGTATTATTAGCGAAAGAGCGAGCTGCAATGGTTGTCATTTAGATTGTCGGTCTATCTGGTTGCTCTTTTTCGCGATAAAGCTTCAGCGTAAGTGCAGGCGAAAAATTTGCCGCGATGAATTTCTGGTGCCATTGATTGCAATAACAGACCTGCCGCACAGTCAAGGTGGCAGGTGTTGCAAAAGTTTCATCAGAAACCGAGCGGGAGTAGTGGTATGCAAAATAAAATCTGTGTAGTGACTGGCGGCGGCCGTGGGATTGGACGCCAGATTGTCAACACCTTGGCCGACGCAGGCGCGGCTAAAGTGATTGCCTGCGATCTGGATGCGGCGGCACTGGAGGAAACCGTGAACGGACGCGCGAATGTCCGTGGTCAGTTGCTGAATGTCAGTGATCGTAACAGCATGCCGGCCTTTGTTGCGTCAGTCATGGAAGAGTTTGGTCGTATCGATGTGCTGGTGAATAACGCGGGTGTAACGCGCGATAACCTGATCCAGAACATGACCGAGGCGGAGTGGGATCTGGTGCTGGATATCAACTTGAAAGGGGTGTTTAACCTGACCCAAGCGATTGCGCCGGTCATGATGGCGCAGGGCAGTGGTGCCATTGTCAGCCTGTCTTCCGTCGTCGGACTGGATGGCAATATCGGCCAGAGTAACTACGCGGCCAGTAAGGGCGGAGTGATCGCGTTGACCAAAACCTGGGCCAAAGAATTTGCGCGTAAAGGGGCTTATGTGCGCGTCAATGCCATTGCGCCGGGGTTTATCCGTACCCCGATGACCGCCGTGGTGCCGGATAAAGTCATCGATCATATGATCAGCAAAACCCCGCTTGGACGGATGGGATCGCCAGAAGATATTGCTAATGCCGTCCTGTTTTTGGTGAGCGAGCAGTCCGCGTTTATCACCGGACAGGTCTTGCGGGTCGACGGTGGCTTGACCGTTTAATGTCTCGTGTGGGTCGTGCCCAGCGCTCTTGGGGCGCGGCCTACTCATCAATCCTAAGCACAATAAAATCTGTTCTGTGTATCTGTTGCCCCGCTGGTCGGGGCTTTTTTTGTGCGGGCGATCTCGCTTTTGCTGGCTGGGCGTCGGCAACGGCGGCAGAAAAGATCGTATCTGGGGAGACTTTAGTTACAATCTTTGGGAGCTGCGGTGAAGCTGGCAGGGGTTGCCATGAGCCGCATGCATCGGCGTACCGACGAGGGTGCGTCGCCGAATTATCACGAGTATTTTCAATTCGCTTTAGATGTCCGTGGGGCATCATGGGAGGAAACAACGACGATGAGTAAGCTGTGGGTGCAAAGCCTGGTTCTGGGCGCGACCGCTGTCATGAGCAGTGCCGGCGTCGCGCAAGAACAACTGTATGTGTATAACTGGACTGATTATATTCCGGCAGCCTTGCTGGAGCAGTTCTCCAAGGAAACCGGCATCGAAGTCATTTATTCCACGTTTGAAAGTAACGAGGAGATGTACTCGAAACTGAAGCTCACCCAAGGTGCTGGCTACGATTTAGTGGTTCCTTCCACGTACTATATCAGCAAGATGGCCCGCGAAGGATTGTTGCAGGAAATCGATCAGAGCCAGCTGAAAAACTTCGCTAATCTTGACCCCGCATTACTGCATCGCGAGTTTGACCCCAAAAATGCCTATTCAGTGCCTTATGTGTGGGGCGTGACCGGCATTGCTGTCAATAAATCCGAAATAGATCCGGCCACCGTCACCCGCTGGGCAGATCTGTGGGATCCGGCGTTTAAAGATCGCCTGCTGCTGACCAACGATTCGCGTGAAGTGTTCCATATGGCCTTGCTGGTCAACGGCAAATCCCCGAACACCACCAATTCGCAAGATATTCGCGCCGCGTACGAAAAGTTGCGGCCATTGATGCCGAATGTGCGGGTCTTTAACTCCGATGCCCCGGATGTGCCTTACCTGCAAGATGAGGTGGCGGTCGGTATGATCTGGAATGGGCCAGCGTGGCGTGCCAGCTTGGAAAACCCCGATCTGACCTTCGTCTACCCAAAAGAGGGGGCCATTTTCTGGATGGACAGCTTCGCCATTCCTAAAGCGGCGAAAAACAAGGTAGCGGCACACCGCTTTATCGATTTCCTGCTGCGCCCGGAAAGTGCGGCGGCCATTATCAAAGAGCTGGGCTATTCGGTGCCGAACCAAGCGGCACTCAAACTGTTGCCCGCCGACATGGTCAATAACCCGACCCTGTTCCCGCCGGAAGACGCCAAGAAGATGGGGCAATTTCAGGCCGATGTGGGGGATGCCGTGCAGATCTACGAAGAGTACTGGAATAAACTGCGCACAGGGAAATAACCGACAGCCACAGGCCGGGATTGAATTCCCGGCCTGACGCGCTATGGTGTTCAAAGAGCGTGTAGATTTTTCACTGATTTCTTTCGCCCCATATACATAACAAGCATAACAAGGAGTCGCTATGTTGTCGCAAGCCATGACCGATAAGCTGAATGAACAGCTGAATCTGGAGTTCTTCTCCTCCAACTTGTATTTGCAGATGAGTGCTTGGTGTGACCATCACGGATTTGATGGCGCGGCGTTGTTTTTACGCCAGCATGCCCATGAAGAGATGCAGCACATGCAGCGGTTGTTCACCTATGTTAGTGAAACCGGCACGTTGCCGTTGATTGGTGCCATTGAGGCTCCGGACAGTGATTATCAGTCGCTGGCTGACGTGTTCCACAAGACTTACAGCCATGAGCAACTGATCACCCGCAAAATTAACGAACTGGTACACGTGGCGTTTAGCACCCAAGACTACTCCACCTTCAGTTTCCTACAGTGGTATGTGGCCGAACAGCACGAAGAAGAGAAGCTGTTTAAGAGCATTCTGGATAAAATCGAGCTGGTGGGTGAAGATGGTAAGGCGCTGTTCTTTATTGATAAAGATCTACGCGCTCTGGCCGCTCAGGGGGAGCAGACGTCTATCGCTGCCAGTAATCCGTAGTTATCGCTGCGGGTGCAGAACTGAACTACCCTGAGTAAGGATACTTAGGAGAGCGGGAATGGATTTGAATATCGTACTTTGGGTATTGCTGTTGCTTAGCGCGCTGAATATTGCGCGCTATCTGTCCAGCTTGCGGGTCTTGCTGTTTATCATGCGCGATTGCGATCCGTACCTGTATCTGCTGGTGGATGGGCGGGGATTTTTCCGGCCGACCGGTGTGTTATCCAAGCAAATCCGCTTGTTCCATTATCTGCGTGAACAGCGTTACTTGTCGCATCATGATCCGCGTTTTATTACCAAATGCATTCAGGTGCGCCAGCAATTTATACTGAGCAGTGCATTATTACTGTTAACGCTGGTGGTGTGGTTGCTGGGATGGCTGGTGCCCATCATCGTCGGGTATGGTCAATAAGCAGTAGAGTGTTGATGGCGAGCGCTGAGAGTGACTCACTGATACCCGCCCGAAGGCGGGTATCGTGGTACTGATAACGGTAGGAATGGGGCTGTTAGAGCAGGATATAGCTAGCAACCCAAAACAGCGTACAGGACAGCAACATGGTTGCTGGCAACGTAAAGATCCAAGCCATCAAGATACTTTTTACCGTACCTGATTGCAGACGGTTTTTGTTTGCCAGCATAGAGCCAGCAACCGCGGAAGACAGAACATGGGTGGTGGACACAGGCATACCGGTGACGCTGGCAATACCGATCGCCGAGGCCGCAGTGATCTGAGCTGCCATCCCTTGTGAATAACCCATCCCGCGCTCACCAATTTTCTCACCCACGGTCACCACGATCCGACGCCACCCCACCAGCGTACCCAGACCCAGCGCCATCGCAACGGCGACAATCACCCAGGTCGGTGCGTACTCGGTGGTGCTGTTCAGATCATGTCGGAAAGTAGTCAGACTGGTGGCATCGGCTTTGGATATGCCCGGTGCCGCCGCCACTTTCTTTGCCGTATCATCAATGCACAGGATCAAACGACGCGCCATCCGGCGTTGCTCGGTATCCAGCTGCGCATAGTCAGACACCCCGTTTAATAGCGTGCTTAACCCGTTCAAAGATTGACGAGTATTGGCGACATCACAGTGGAACTTCCCTTGCGGAATGGCGTTATCCTGCGCTTTTGGATGTGAGGCAATAAAGGCATCCAGAACCGCCGGGTTCTTATCGTAAATGGCGGCAATATGCTGCGCCGCATCGGCCGTTTTGGCGATTTGATACTGGCTGGCATTCATGTCGACCACAAACTGGGCCGGCGCAATACCAATCAGCACCAACATCAGCAAGCCGATCCCTTTTTGTCCATCATTGGAGCCGTGCGCAAAACTGACCCCAAAAGAGGAGAGGATCAGAATGGTTCTGGCCCAAAATGGCGGATGTTTTTTGCCATCCAGCAGCTGACGCTCTTCAGGGTTCAAGTGCATATGAGAGGTCGGGAACAGACGTTTGAGTAGCAAGAACACGGTTCCCGCTAACAGCAGCCCCACGACAGGAGAAACGATCAAAGATAGCATGACATCAACCGCTTTTTTGAGGTTAACGCCATCGCTGATAGAGGTATGAGTCATCAGTGCGTTAGCCACACCAACGCCCAGAATAGAACCGATCAGAGTGTGTGAGCTGGAGGCCGGCAGACCCAGATACCAGGTACCGAAATTCCAGACAATCGCGGTGAACAACATGGAGAACACCATGATGAGACCGTGAGTCGAGCTAATATTAACAAGCAGATCAATAGGCAACAGATGCACGATGGCATACGCTACGCTTAATCCTCCCAATAGCACCCCGAAGAAATTAAAAATTCCCGACAGTACCACCGCCAGCTGTGCCGGCATCGCTTTGGTATAGATCACCGTCGCTACAGCGTTGGCAGTGTCGTGGAATCCATTAATAAATTCATAAGCCAAAACAAACAATAACGCCAAGCCAAGTAGAATGGCGATATGGGCATCAAGACCGGTAAATATATCAAACATAAAATAAGCCATAAAACCGTCATCAGACCGGCGCATTATCAATATAAATACAGCTGCTAGAAAGGGGAAATTCCAGTTATTTTGCAAAAAGTGCGATTATTTCGCTGTAATAAGTGGGTTTGTTACGCGTAACGTCATACGCTAAAACTTTATAACTTAATGATTTAAAAGATTATTTAAAAATAATAAAAAAATGAGAGCGCTCGCACATTGCGAGTGGCGGGAGAACGGCTGCTATCGCCAGTTATTTTCACCAGATCTGACAGAACCGATCCGGCTGTCTGTTTTGTCAGCAAAATAGGGTCGTACACTGTACAGCTGTCAACCAAAACGGGGTAATACTGGCCGTCAACGGCAAAGCCCTTTACAATCGCCGGCGTTTTTACAGCGGCCGGGAGTAAACGGTGAAATCAGCATTTGATGTGGTCATTATTGGCGCCGGGGCAGCCGGATTATTTTGTGCAGCACAAGCCGCTGCGCGTGGGCTGAATACCTTGGTGGTAGATAACGGCAAAAAAGCCGGCCGTAAAATCCTGATGTCCGGTGGTGGGCGGTGTAATTTTACGAATCTCTATATTGAGCCGGCCGCCTATTTATCGGCTAACCCACATTTTTGTAAATCCGCATTGTCCCGTTATACCCAGTGGGATTTTATTGCCCTCGTGGCGGCGCATGGCATTGCCTATCATGAAAAAACCTTGGGCCAGCTGTTTTGTGATGAATCGGCCGAGCAAATTGTCGAGATGTTACTGACCGAATGCCACAACGCCGGGGCGCAGATCCGTTTACGTACCGAAGTGCTGAGTGTGGCGCGGGGTGAGGATGGCCGTTTCACCCTGACGACCGCACAAGGTGAGGTGCAGACGCGCTCACTGGTTGTGGCCAGTGGCGGTTTATCGATGCCCGGTCTGGGTGCTGGCCCTTTGGGCTACCGGATTGCGGAGCAATTTGGTCTGCCGGTACAACCAACCCGTGCCGGATTGGTGCCGGTGACCTTGCATAAAGAGATGTTGCAGGCGCAGCAATCGCTGGCCGGTATTGCCGTACCGGTTACCGTCAGTACCCTTCGTGGCCCGCAGTTTCGGGAAAACTTGCTCTTTACCCATCGTGGCCTATCGGGGCCGGCGATCTTACAGATCTCCAGTTATTGGCAGCCGGGTGAAAGTTTGCAGATTAACTTGCTGCCAGATTGCGATCTGGATGCGGAGCTGGAGCAATTGCGGCGTACGCAGCCTAACCTTAGTCTAAAAAATGCGTTGATCCGTTGGTTGCCGAAGCGCTTGGTAGAATGCTGGATTGAACAGCAGCGTCTACCCAATCCAACGTTGGCTCAGCTGAGCCATGCACAGAAACAGGCCATTTGCAGCACTTTACAGCAGTGGACCATCAGCCCGAACGGCACCGAAGGTTACCGCACGGCGGAAGTGACTCTCGGTGGGGTCGATACCCGAGCACTTTCATCGAAAACCATGCAGGCCAATGCGATCCCCGGTTTGTATTTTATCGGCGAAGTGGTGGATGTGACCGGCTGGCTGGGCGGTTATAACTTCCAGTGGGCATGGAGTTCGGCCTACGCCTGTGCGCAGGCATTGCCGCTACCGGACACGACTGATAGCAATACTGCAACCGAGAGCCAATAATTCTGCTTTACAAAGAGAATGATAATCGTTATCGTTTAATGGCTGACAGGGTTCCTCGGGAAGGAAGACTCTGAACGCACGACATTGCTCACAATTGCTTCCACATAATCTTCTGCCGGTTCTCCTTGTCGTGAACCGGTATTTTTTTGCCTGTCTTACACCGGTTGTCCACTGCCAGCATCTGACCGATTTATGGGGATGTGGTGTCGATGGCCGCCGGTGCCTTGCCCTGTCTGTGCTGGAACAAAGTCAAGTCTAAAAATGGTATCCACAGCAGATGATCATCAGATGATCGCGTACAGATCAGAATGACTCCACGTAACTCAATGATAATTAATGGTAATTAACCATAGTTTCACCTGCTTACGCCAAACGATCACATCTGCCCGTTTTATTGTTCACAAAGTTATCCACAGGCTTCGTCGTTGTATAGGTTGGCGAAGTGGGTCGCACAGGGGCGTGGCAGAACAAAAATCCCGGTCGGTAAATTCGTTTCTGCCGCTGGCTGTGGCATCCTTTAGGGATGATGACTGACCGGATAGTGTAATTATGGCCCAGATAGCGCCCAACCCGTTGATCCTGGTCGACGGCTCTTCTTATCTTTATCGTGCATTTCATGCCTTCCCGCCGCTGACCAATGCCACCGGCGAACCCACTGGCGCGATGTATGGTGTATTGAACATGCTGAAAAGCCTGCTGAATCAGTTTGCCCCGACTGAAATGGCGGTGGTGTTCGATGCCAAAGGCAAGACATTTCGTGATGAAATGTTTGCCGAGTATAAGGCGCACCGTCCACCGATGCCGGATGAGCTGCGCAGCCAGATTGAACCGTTGCAACAGATGATCACCGCGCTCGGTCTGCCACTGTTGGTGGTGCCAGGCGTGGAAGCCGACGATGTCATTGGTACGCTGGCCAAACAGGCGGCCGCGAACGGACGCGATGTGCTGATCAGTACCGGTGATAAAGACATGGCGCAGTTGGTGAATGATCGGATCACGCTGATCAACACCATGAACAATACGGTGCTGGGGCCGCAGGAAGTGCGCGAGAAATACGGGGTGGGGCCGGAGCTGATCATCGATTTTCTGGCTCTGATGGGCGACTCCTCCGATAACATTCCCGGTGTCCCTGGGGTGGGCGAGAAAACCGCGCTGGC
>JBOFCH010000474.1:0-13544 GCA_051645985.1 Plesiomonas sp.
TCTGCAACTTCAAGATGAAGGTATTCTCTATCGCGCCATCCGTGTTAATACGATACAACTGATTACGATCGCGCAGCACCTCCAGATTGGCCGGTTGCAAACGCAGTAAATTGACACTGAACAGCCCGATCATCACCACCAGCACCAGCCCATAGCCAATCAACTTAGGTCGTAACAGACGGGTCTTATGGCCGGCCAGTTTGTGCTCGGTGGTATAGCTGATCAACCCCGGCGCATAGCCCATCTGCTGCATGGTTTGATCGCACGCATCCACACAGGCACCACAGTTGATGCACTCGTACTGCAAGCCCTGACGGATATCGATCCCGGTTGGGCAGACCTGCACGCACAGATCGCAATCGATACAGGCTCCCAGCCCCAAGGTGGCGGGATCTACTTTGCGCCGACGCGGTCCGCGCGGTTCGCCACGCGCGCTGTCATAGGCCACGATGTAGGTGTCGCGATCAAACATCGCTGACTGAAAACGGGCATACGGGCACATATGCGTGCACATGATGGCGCGCATCCAGCCAGCATTGGCATAAGTACAAGCGGCAAAAAACAGCACCCAGAACACCGTCCAGCCGCCGGACTCACCGAGGAAGAACTGGGCATACAACTGCTGCGCTGGCACAAAATAGCTGACAAACGCCAGTGCCGTGAGCAAAGAGAATCCAAGCCAACTCAGATGCTTTGCCATTTTACGCAGCGTTTTATTCAGGCTGCGCGGCGCCTTATCCAGCGCCCGGCGCTGATTGGCGCTGCCTTCAAAACGCTCTTCAAACCAGATAAAGATGAAAGTCCAAACCGTCTGTGGACACAAAAACCCACACCAGACACGGCCAAGGAACGTGGTAATAAAAAACAGGGCAAACGCAGCGATGATCAGCAACCACGCCAACAAGGTGAGATCTTGTGGAAACAAGGTAGTCGCAAAAAAGTGAAACTGTTGCTGGCCCAGATCCAACAACACAGCTTGCTGCCCCTGATACGGCCACCATGGCAAGGTAAAAAACAGCAGCATCAGCAACCAACCGCCGTAACGGCGTAAACGCTGATAGGCTCCGCTGACGGCGCGCACGTACAGGCGCTGGCTGGGGTCAAAATACTTTAGGCCGGACGTATTGGGCGTCGACTCAATATTCTTTACCCGAATGGTTGGTTTTTGCTGCGGATCTGGCTGCATGCTTGCTCTCCCTCGCCGGCGTCAGCGCCTGCTCCGGCCTCGGTGATTACGCAAGGATCTGCCGGAGTGCCATCAATTCGGGCCTAGTATAACGCAGCCCCGCATTACATGGCGCAACTTTTCATTATCACTTTGCTTACATCGCCATAAGCCATCAACGCTCGGTGATCAACAGCGTGCATAAAAAAACGCCGATCAGCAGACCGGCGTTCTTCACATTATTAATTAACCACGTGATTAACCACGTGCCGCAGATAATGGCGCCACCATCTTGCTGCGCAAGCCGCACCCTTACTCTTTGATGATCCCACGGGCGCGCAGCAGCGCCGTTTTAAAATCATCTTCGTAATCTTTGGCCAGACCCGGGATCGGCGCAGCTTTATCGGCCTCGCGCATTTTCAGATGATAAATCAGTACATCATCGGTCAACTCGCTGAAATCGCCAGTAAAACCGGCTTCCTGCGCCAACTTTTGTAAAAAGGCGATCAGGTTCAGATCAGGTTCTTTTTGCCAAGCCGGATGCAGCAGTTCAATCAATTCATTTACGCGATGGCATTTCATTGCAGGTTTACCTTCTGTTTTCCCGCACCCTTAGGTGCCGTATGTGCATTATTATCCCTAAAAAATAGCAGGGTTTACCGTCACAGCACAAGATCTGCGGCTAAGATGCAATCTTTTGCAGTGAATCTGCTGCAATATGCAGCCAAAGAGAATGCAATTATTATGTATCTGAATATTTCAATTCTGCAATCCAGCGCTAAAATGATGCCCGGATCAAGCAAGCAAAGAAGGTGGCAGTGAAAACAGTGATTAGCGGCGCCATTCTGGCCGGAGGACGAGCAACACGCATGGGCGGTAACGACAAAGGCTTACGCCAGATTGCCGGCCATCCTTTATACTGGTATGCCCTACAGCGCTTGCAACCACAAGTGAACCGCATTCAGATCATCGCCAATCGCAACATGCATAGTTATGCAGAAAGTGGTTACCCAGTCTATTCCGATAGCCTGCCGGACTTCCCCGGTCCGCTCGCCGGTATGCTCACCGCCTTGCAGCACAGCCCGACGGATTATCTGGTCTGTGTCCCCTGTGACAGCCCTTGTTTCCCCCTCGATTTAGTGTCCCGATTGTTTCAACAGATAGGCGCTGCCTCCTGCGCTATTGCCCATGATGGCGAACGGGCACACCCGGTTTTCGCATTGCTGCACCGCCGTCTATTACCGGCACTGGCCACCAGTTTGCAACAGGGGGAGCGCCGTCTGATGGCCTTCTTCCAGCAGCAACATGCCGTAACAGTTGACTTTTCCGATCAGGTTGCGGCTTTCGTTAACGTAAACACGCCGTATAATTGTATGATGATAGAGTCAAGACTGGAGAAGCAGGAATGACATTACCGATCCTAGGGATTGTCGGTTATAGCGGAAGTGGGAAAACCACGTTACTCAAAGCACTGTTGCCACTGCTGCGCCAACGAGGGATCCGCCCAGCCCTGATCAAACACACCCATCATGATGTGGATGTCGATACCCCCGGCAAGGACAGCTTTGAACTGCGCAAAGCCGGTGCCGAACAAACGATTGTGGTCTGCGATCAGCGTTGGGCGCTGATGACAGAAACACCTCCGGAGCAAGTGCCACCGGCCAGCCTCCCGTTTCTTTGCCGCCAGTTAGATCCAACCCGCACCGACTTGGTGTTGGTGGAAGGCTTCAAGCACGAACCGATCCCCAAAATCGCTCTTTACCGACAGGAGGTACACCGTCCGCTGGCCAGTTTGTTGGATGCTCAGGTGATTGCCCTCGGCTCTGATGAGCCGCAGCCGGTTTCGTTACCACAACTGGATCTGAACCAGCCCGCGCAATTTGCCGATTTTATTGCCCGCTGGCTGTTACAAAATAAGCACTCCATTTCATAGTATTTCGCACTATTTCATAATGTTTCATCCTACTAATGTAGATAAAATTACCGTCGAACAATGGGCCGGCGGCTCTTATAACAACACCACCGCATTCGGTTGGGAGGACAAATGAATCACCACCATCAAAAAGCGGCCCAGCGTAATCTGTCATATCAGTTGGCAGAAAGTATCGGACGTCAGATTTTGGCAGGTCAAATCGCCCCCGGCGCAATTTTGCCGGGAGAAATGGAATTAGGTGAAATGTACGGGGTGAGCCGTACCGCAGTCCGTGAGGCTGTGAAAATGTTGGCTGCAAAAGGCATGTTATTACCCCGCCCGCGGATTGGAACCCGGGTCTTGCCTCGTCGTAATTGGAACTTCTTAGATCAGGATCTCCTGACTTGGTGGGCCGAGCAAGATGACAAGCAAAAACTGGTCGACGACTTTCAGCTACTGCGAATTATGCTGGAACCCAAAGCAGCAGCAATGGCTGCACAATACGCCTCACCCGAGGATCGCCATCAGCTCTCTTTGCTGATGGGGGAAATGCGCGCTCTGGACGAGTGTTTTGACAAAGATCGCTGGATTGAAGTAGATACCCAGTTCCACCAGATGATCTATTTTGCCAGCGGCAACCCATTCCTGACCCCGTTCGGCAACCTGTTTAAAGCGGTATTTCAAGTTTATTTCCGTACCGTCACCCGTGACTCGGTGGTCAAACTGGAGCGTCATCAGGCCATCATCGATGCCATCTTACGCTCCGATCCAGAAGCGGCGGCCGCGGCCGTGACCGCTTTGATTGAGCACGATTAATCTCTGCCCCGCGCCGGCCAGTCACTTCCCTGACTCCCGGCGCCCGTGCTAACCGGCTGGTGACCACCAGCCGCTCATACGGGCTTAACCCGACAGACTCAACGTGAATAGTCGACGCCCGCAATACCAAAGCCATTCATGGCGAGAAACTCCTGCTTCACCCCCTGATAATCCCCCCACTGCCTGAAGTTGTCTTCATTCATCTGTGCCAGTCGCTGCTCCACCGCACGCTGCACGCGATCGGCTAACTCGCGATCATCTAAGCGGATCAACCCCTGTGCATCGGTCTGGATCTGCGGGGCGAACAGCTGCTCATGGCATAGACGCTGCATCTGAGACAGACAATCCTCATGTACCCCTTGTGCTTTCATCTCCGCATACAAGGCCATCAGATACGGGGCCATGCCGGGGATAAAAATACTGGCTTTGGTCACTAACGCTTTGGCAACCACCACCCAAGCGCCCCCACCCATCGTCTGTAACTGGGCATTAATCTGCTGCGCCCGGCGATGTAAATCGGCTTTCGCCTGACCGAGCGTCCCCTCTCGATACAAAGGCCACGTACAAGCCGGGCCGATATAGGAAAACGCCACACTACGCGCCCCCGGTGCCAACACGCCCGCCTGTTGCAACGCGCTCATCCATTGCTGCCAATCTTCCCCACCCATCACGGTCACTGTATCGGCCATCTCTTCACTGCTGGCCGGTGCCAGTGTCACCGGCTGCAAACGGTCGGCGGCCAGATCCAGCTGATACCCCTGATAGGGTGTCCCAGACGGCTTGATCGCCGAGCGCACCTTACGCCCGTTGACGCTGCGCTGACCGGCCGCCAAGCTGTAAACCACCAGATCCACGTGGCCCAGATCGCGCCGAATGGCATCGATCACCGTTTGCCGACTGGATGGTGCAAAGGCGTCCAACATCAGCGTCTCGCCCGGTAAACCCTGTGCCGCTGCCAGCTCGGCAAAAGCCGAACTCAGGTGCCAACCGGCCGAACCGCTGTACGACGCCGAAGGTGGTCGTTCATAGGCCACCCCCAGTGTGCGAGCGGCATACTCACGTAGCAGCACCGTTCGTAACGCCAACCCATAGCCGGAAGACGCGCCCAACACCAATACCCGAGGCCCGGCCCCCGTTGGGAGCGCCGGTAAGGCACAACGGGCCGCCCAGCCATGTAAAAATGCCGCACAACCGGCCGGATGACTGTTACGAGCGATCACGCCCTGAATGCTTGGCTCAATCATGTTGCCTCTCTTTGACTACTGACTACGTCTATCACGTACGCCCATCACGGCTCAGCCATACTGCTCGCCACTCCGACTATCGACATACCGGTCATCGACATATCGGCATTGCCCGCTGGCCGCGTTGACCACGCTGGCTTACCACTCTGAGTTAGACACTAGCAATAGCATGTTCTGCTGCTTTTTTCACCTGATGTGCGCCTTGGCACCCGCGGCAAAGTGCGCTACAGTCTGCCCCCCTTTTTTCTCGCTGTCAGGAGTAGGCTAGATGTATATCGGATTTGACTATGGCACCGCCAACTGTTCCATGGGTTATATGACCGAGCATGGCCCACGGCTACTGACACTGGAAAATGACTCGCCGTATCTGCCTTCGATGCTCAGCGCTCCCAGCCGTGAAGCGGTCAGTGAATATTTGTATCGCCACTGGCAGATCCCCGCCGAAGGCGCTGCCAGCACCCAGTTACTGCGCTCGGCCATCAACAGCAACCGGGAAGAAGATATTCAGGTGACGCCCGGCTGTTTGAGTTTCGGGCAACAGGCACTCAGCCAATATATGCGCGAGCCAGACGAGGTCTATTTCGTCAAATCGCCGAAATCCTTTCTCGGCGCTAACGGGTTAAAACCGCTGCAAGTGGCCCTGTTTGAGGATCTGGTGTGCGCCATGATGTACCACATCCGCCAGCAAGCCGAACAGCAATTGCAGCAATCACTGACCGAGGTGGTGATTGGTCGTCCGGTCAACTTCCAAGGCACCGGCGGGGAGCTAGCGAACCAGCAGGCGGAAGGCATTTTACTGCGTGCCGCTCAGCGCGCCGGTTGGCAGCATGTCGCATTCCAGTTTGAACCAGTCGCGGCCGGATTGGATTTCGAAGCGACGTTGCAGCACGAGCAGCGAGTGCTGGTGGTGGATATCGGAGGGGGAACCACCGACTGTTCATTGCTGCTGATGGGGCCACAGTGGCACCCACGCGCCGATCGCCAGCAAAGTTTACTCGGACACAGCGGTTGCCGAATTGGCGGTAACGATCTGGATATCGCGTTGGCATTCCATCGGCTGATGCCGCATCTGGGGCTGGGCGGCAACCTGAGTAACGGTATTGCCCTACCAACATTGCCATTTTGGAATGCCATTGCCATCAACAATGTCCCGGCACAGGCCGATTTTTATGGCAGTGCTAACGGTCAGATACTGCGTAACCTGCTGCATGATGCGGCCGAGCCGGCCGTGTTTGAACGTCTGCTCAAAGTCTACCGCCAGCGTCTTGGCTACCGACTGGTACGCTGCGCCGAAGAAAGTAAAATCGCCTTGTCACAACACCCTGACAGTGAGGCTAATTTAGACTTTATCGCCAGCGGGCTACATTGCCCACTGCAAGACTCCGATCTGGAAGAGGCCATCAGTCAGCCATTGCAAAAAATCAGCGAGCTGGTGCAAGAAACCCTAACCTGCGGTGGCGGCATGCCGGATGTGGTGTATATCACCGGCGGCAGCGCGCGCTCTCCATTACTGCGCGCCCTATTACAACAACAATTGCCGGGAATTCCGCTGGTCAGCGGCGATGATTTTGGCTCGGTAACTGCCGGTCTGACCCGTTGGGCGCAGATCCTGTTTCGCCGCTAAACCTAACTAAGTCTAACCACAAGGTGGCCACGTATCCGTGGTCACCGAACAGGATCGGGAAGTTCAGCCAGCTAAGTGGCAGAAAATGCCAACTTTACCCACAAAGCGCATTCGCCCTTTCTCTTTGGAGCAAAATCCGGTCTAATTCTGCTGTTGAGCAGTGGAAGAATGAGGATTCGGCATGACAGCCCCCAGAAGTATGGCAGGATTACCATGGATTGCGGCAATGGCGCTTTTCATGCAGACGCTGGATGCCACCATCCTCAATACGGCTCTACCGGCAATGGCAGCCAGTTTGCAGCGCTCACCGATTGCCATGCAATCCGCCATCATCAGTTACACCCTCACCGTCGCGTTGCTGATCCCCCTAAGTGGCTGGATGGCCGATCGCTTCGGCACCAAGCGGGTGTTTCAGATCGCTGTCGTCCTGTTTACCCTCGGTTCATTAAGCTGCGCCTTCTCCGCCAACCTCAGTATGCTGATCGCTTCGCGAATTTTTCAGGGGATTGGCGGCGCGATGATGATGCCGGTAGCGCGTCTGGCGCTGATCCGTGCCTACCCACGGGATCAATTGCTTCCGGTACTGAATTTTGTCACCATGCCGGGGCTGATTGGCCCCGTGCTCGGCCCACTGCTCGGTGGCTGGTTGGTCACCTACACCTCCTGGCACTGGATTTTCCTGATTAACCTGCCCATCGGCCTGCTCGGTTTGTGGTACGCCAACCGCCATATGCCGAATGTCACCATGCAAACTCACCGTATGGACTGGCGCGGTTTTTTACTATTTGGCCTCGGTTTAGTCTTAATCACCCTCGGCCTCGAGATGCTCGGCGAGCGTAGCAATGACCGCTGGCACGCCTATCTCACCAGTACTTGTGGCTTGCTGTTGTTACTCAGCTACATCGGCCACGCCAGACGTTATGCCACCCCACTGATTGACCTGAAACTGTTCCGCATTCGCACCTTCAGTATCGGTATTTGTGGCAACCTATTCTCACGCCTCGGTACCGGCGGGATCCCTTTTTTATTGCCACTGATGCTGCAAGTCAGCCTTGGCTATAGCGCTGAAGTTTCCGGTTGGATGATGGCACCGATTGCACTGGCTGCCATTCTCTCCAAACCCTTTATCACTCGGCTGCTACGCCGGTTCAGCTACCGTCGCACACTGCTGCTCAGCACCTTACTGATTGCAGTCTGTATCGCCTCACTGTCGCTCTATCAAGCGCACCACGCCTTGTGGCTGCTGATGCCGGTGCTGTTCTTGTTCGGTATGCTGATGTCAGTACAACTGACGTCCATGAATACGCTGGCGTTGAGCAATCTGTCCGATCAGAATGCCAGCAGCGGCAATGCCGTACTCAGCGTAGCGCAGCAATTAGCGATCAGTTTTGGGATCGCCAGCGGCGCCTCAACGCTGTCGTTATTCAAAGACAGCGGCCTCTCGCTGCAAGCCGCCTTCCATCACACCTACTTGACGGTGGCGCTGATCACCTTGCTGTCGGGTCTGGTGTTTCTATTCCTGAAAAAAGACGACGGTGCCAATATGCACCGTCGTCAAGAGCCGGTGATTAATGTGGTGGAAGAATAAGAGCCTAAATCATCCGCAGGATTTAGCTCATCTGCCACCACTTAACCTAAGCCCAGCTTATCGCTTATAGATGCGATATCTTTCTACCCAATAGGCACCTCAGCGCGCCGGCGATTGTGGGTACAGCGTCCAGGTTTTCCGATCCAAGGTCAGGTATTCCTTACCTTGATAGCGCATCATGATACTGCCTTCGTTCGCCGCGACCACCGGCACCGTCTGGGGCAGTGCTTGCACCAAGGCCCGCACATCCACATTGTCCTGACTGAACGCTTGCCCGTTAGCCAGATCGGCCACCAGCTGAGAAACTGCCTGATAACTGGAGGGCTGTGTCACATGCAGCGGTGACGAGTTGATCCGGGATTTGGCATTGACCAGTTTCACGCCCACCGGCACATGTACAATCGATGGGCTAGGGATTTCACGCATGCCCGAAATCTGCATCAGATCGCCGGTCAACGCCGCCCCGTGCTCCGGCACAATCACCACCAACACCGGCCGACCCGATTGCTCCAGTTTCTGGATAAACGCCTGCAAATCATCAAACAGACGCCCCAGATTTTGCTTATAGTCCGCCCGACGCGTCTGACCGCTGGTATCGATAGTCCGATTGCCGTCATGCAGGCTAATGGTGTTGTAGTACAACATCTCGCGCGGCTGTGAGGATTGCAGCCGTGCTTGCCACCAGCTCTCCAGCACCGTCAAATCACGGTATATTGGTGAGCCGTCAAACGACGTCATCACCGGTGACAGGCCGGTAAACGGCATTGGTTCGACCGTCAGGCCGCCAAATTTGCGCGCCTCGGCCACAAAATCACCAAAATGGCCATCATGGTTCATCGCCCACGCTTCGTTAAACCCCATTTTCTCCAGATTATCAAACAGGTAACAGCGCGGATCGGCCTGAGCAAACAGATCCGCGTTCGACTGCTGACCACAACTGGCGCGCAGCAAACGGATCATCGCCGGCCCACTGTAGGTTGAGGCCGAATTAAATTCATCAAACACCACATCCATCGATTGCCACAATGGGTGATCCATCAGTCCCACCGCCTGCATGTCAGACCAACTCAAAGAGCAGATATTTAAAATCAACACATCAAACGGTGTCTGTTGATTTTCTGCCGCCGGAAACGAGGTAAACAGCTGGCTTTGCTGCTGATAAAAAGTATCGAGGGTATGAGTTAGCACCTCGTCATTGGGCGCGGCTCCCGTCGGCGATATTGCTTGTTCGGCACGATGCAGATCGCTATCGGCGCGGCTGACGGCTTTATCAACATCACGATGAACTTGTGCCGTTTGTCCTTCTAACTGTGGCTTCTCTGCCGTCCACCACGGTTGCAAATAAGGCAGTAGAGTTAACGCACCTAGCGCAGCAAAAATCAGGAGAGAAAAGCGAATAAACTGGCTCAAGAACAGGTAAACCACCAACAACACGAGTCCCCCAGCCAGCCAGTTCCAGTTAATAAAGCGCCCCGCTAACTCCAGCATATAATCAGGCGAAAACGACTCCACGGCCGATGATTGCGCCAATAAGCGGTTAAACGGCGGCAACCAAGAGTCGTAATAAAACAGAGCCACCGCACAAGGCAGGGCGAGCAATTGGCGAAGTCGGTGTAACCACAATGGTGTCAGTGGAAACAGCAGCCACGCCGCCAGCGCCAGATTGTACAGCGGATGAAAATTGATCAGCCCTTGCCAGAACAGCACCAGCTTGATGATGAAGTAAAAATTCCATAATCCAAGTCCGCGCCAGTGACGAAGCGCCGAAGGCAGCGGAGAGAGAGTCACATCACTCATGGTCATCCCTTGATAAATCACGATGGGCAGGAGAGATCCCGCCGCCTTACTGATCCGCCGATGTCCGTGACGTGGCGGAGGGTCGCAACGTCATCAGCCGCTTGTTATAGCGCGGACGACGCAAAACATGCCGAAGCATACGGTGGACAACTTGCCAGAGTGGACGCAGATAAAACCCTAGCAAACCGGCAAGCACGGCGGTAATCAGTGTTACCTGACCAAATGACACTAAATCCATCAGAGAGCCTTTACGGGTAAGGAAATTGGCTTCACGGCGGCATGATTACGCTCCAGCGCAGTCATCTCCACCTTGCATGATTGTAGTTGCGGATCTCGCACGCCAGCGCGGGCGATCAGCTCAGCGGTAAAATCCGGTGGTGCAGGCAACTGCTGCAAACGCGTCAACATATCGAGGATGTCTTCACGCACCGACAGCACCTGTGTTTCGGTAAATAGCGTGCTCACCGGCAAGTAAAAGGCATTTTGTAACGCCCGCTCCGCATCATTCGGCCGACAAGCAAAGAAAAAAACATAGATATGGTGGCCTATCACCGTCAACACGTCGCCTTGCCGGCGCATCTCACACTGCGCCAGCGCATCCGTCATACTCAAACTCAACGCCGGCGTCAGGATCATCATCAACCCACGGGTTTCACTGGTTAAGCTGCGGCGCATTTCATCTTGTAGTAACTGGATAAATCCCTCCGCCGGCAGGTAACCCTTGAGCCGCTGCGGTTGCGATGCCGCCAGCAGGCTCTCGATTTCTGGACGGATCATGTGGGGATACACCTGCCCTTGCACCATCTGTAGTAAACCGATAAAACGCGAAACGTGGCAGGCAAACGGCATCACCATGTTGGCTCCGGCACTCAAAAACAGCCGATCATCCAAATTACGCAGACAGTTCGCGGCTTCTCGCACCACAATTTTTAACCGTGCCCCACGCTCGGAGCGCAGCTGATAAATATCCCGCGCCAAACCTTCGGCCTGATCACTTTCAGTGATCGAAAACACCACCGTGGCCTTCACCGCTTGCAATGCCGCCGCCATCAGACGTGGCCGATCCGGAAACAATTTCCACGTGGCGGAAGGCGCTATGGTATGCGCCAACACCGCCCGCATCGCCAGCACCACATCATCATCGGCAAACGAGGCACTACTGAGAGTACCGCGTTCGGTATGCAGCGCTAATCGGTCAGCCCGCAGCAACAGCATCAGGCGCATGCCTGATGTCACCCCCAGCTCATTGCGCCAGTAAGCCAGATCATATTCCACCAGCTCCCCCTGACGGCTCAGATGTCCACAGCCACTTAGCCAGTTATTGGCACGATTTAACCACTGGCGTTGCTGCGTACTGTGCGTACCTGAGCCTATCACCAAGAGCGCCAATCCCAGATCTTCGGCCCAGCGCGATAGTGTCTGTAAATAGGCATCGAGCCGGATCAGATGCTCCGCCTCCGTTTCACTGTTTTTTTCCAACGTAGCGCAGCGGTAACGCACCACCAGTAAATCGGCCAATTTACTGATCCCAAACCATTCCATCTCCGAGGGTAAACGGCGCAACCATTCGCCATCGGTATCCTGCGTTAGCACAAATAACTCGCCCTGCACCTGTGGGTGATGCAAAGCCGACTGCAATGGATCCGTTAACGTGACCGAGGAGGTCAGAAAATAACGGGTGTCGGGTAATAGCCCTCGAATAAAACTCACCAAGAGCACATCAGCCAGCGCCTCATCATCGACCGTCAGCCAATAAATACCACCACCCCGTAAACGTGAAAAATGTACCGGTAAGGCGTCAATGGCTAACTGAAACTTATTTCTCATTCTATTAGCCCCTCAATGATGGCATTTAGGCTGTGCTATAATAATAGGACATAACGTCCGAAAGACCTGTTTTTTTCTTTTTCCTGTATGATGATAAACATAACAGTAATAACAAGAAAATAACGGTAGTCTGCAACAAAGTCTGATTTCCTGATCGCGAATTTGTTATCTGTGTCTACAGTATAAGAGAAGGGGTGTGACTTAATTATTTAATCCTAAGCCACTCATGGTTATCCGTTGATGTTTACCATCCGCTTTTCACGTCCACCCGGTATTTTATTAGATTTTACGGGTACCGGCGGCGTGTGAGGACAGTTGTTTGAAGACAGTTGTTTGAGCGCAATTGTTTAAGGATAATGGTTTGAGGACAATCAGTGATGCAGCCAAACTCAACACACAGTACTACCGGCGAGGATGTAGTAAACCTGCTAAGTTGTTACCACATCAGCCAGTTACAGTACCTCGAAATAAAAGATCTAGAAGCGATACAGGGTATTACTGCGCGCTGGCCGTTGCTGGCCCAAAGTTTGGTCACACCACAAGAGCCAGATACAAAACATACCGCGGCGGCCTGAAATAATTAATAGCGAAGTGATGTAATAAGTTATTCCGTAAAAATTAAAAGTTATAAACAAGAGACTCAAAACCAGAGCCGAAAACCAGAAACTAAAAAATCTAAAAGAAGAGACTCGATTTAATTTTTAGAAATAAATAATCAGTACAGTCAATATAAAACGATAAATCACTAAGAAAACAGACAAATGTCAGAATAAAAACAGTTGTTAGTCAAATCAATTTAGCAAAAGGAACGGTTCATCATGCCAGTCATTGCTATTCAAGGGATCCGCGGAGGATGCGGGACTACCACCGTCGCCGCAGGGCTGGCAGCCACCCTGCAGGCAATGAACTATCCGGTTTTATTGTGGGATTTAAGCCCGCACAATCTACTGGGTCAGCATGTCGGACTGGGTTTTCACATTACCACGGGGTGGGCGCAGGCGATTGCCGCACAAAGGCCCTGGTATCAGGCCGCCTTTGCCACCGGTTACACGAACCTATTGCTCCTGCCCTTTGGCCGCCCAGCAGACGTCAGCGCGGTACAATCCTTGCCTGCCGGCTGGTTACATCAAGCAGTACAAAGTCTGGCATTGGATCATAACGCGTGGATTATTCTCGATTTACCGCGCTATCCACACACGTTTGCCCAACAGGCGCAAGATGTCGCCGACTTGTGGCTGCATGTGACGGAAGCCGATCCCGCCTGCCATGCACTGATGTACAGCGCCCATAACCCACCACTGACCACGACCGAGACCTATGGGCCACTACAGCATCATTATTGGCTGGTGAATCGCCATCATACTTATCCGCAACTGTCGCGTGACATCTGGCAGCTGTGGCAAACCACCCTCGGCGAACGTTTAGTGCCGGGGGTTATTCATCAAGATGAAGCCATCCGTGAAGCGCTGGCCACCAAGCAGCTGATCACCGATTTTGCCCCGCAGTCACTGGCAACTCAGGATTTTCTGTCACTAGCAACTTGGTGTAAAAAAATACTGGAGCCGGGATCA
>JBOFCH010000475.1:0-4212 GCA_051645985.1 Plesiomonas sp.
AGCGCGAGATATGCCTTATCTGGTCAAAATGGTCGAAGGGGTAAAATCACTCGGCCTGGAAACCTGTATGACGCTTGGAATGTTGACATCTGAGCAGGCGCAGCAGCTGGCGGATGCCGGATTGGATTATTACAACCACAATCTGGATACCTCACCGGAATTCTATCAAGAAATTATCACCACCCGCACTTACGACGATCGCTTAAACACGTTGGAGCATGTGCGCGCGGCAGGGATGAAAGTGTGTTCGGGTGGCATTGTTGGCATGGGGGAGCAGGCGGCGGATCGGATTGGTTTGTTGGTGCAACTGGCTAACTTGCCGCGTCATCCGGAAAGTGTCCCGATCAATATGCTGGTGAAAGTGGCCGGTACGCCACTGGCTGAGGTGGCCGATCTCGATCCCTTTGAGTTTATCCGCACCATCGCCGTCGCCCGCATCATGATGCCGCGCTCGCATGTTCGTCTGTCTGCCGGACGGGAAAAAATGAACGAACAGATGCAGGCGCTGTGTTTTATGGCCGGTGCAAACTCGGTGTTTTATGGCTGCAAGTTGCTGACGACCCCGAATCCGTCAGAGGATAAAGATCAGCAATTATTCCGGCGCTTGGGGATCAACACTCAGGCGGTGCATACCGCGCAGGGCACACAAGCACAGGCAGACGAGTTAGCCGAGGCCTTGGTGCAGCAGCAGGAAAATGCACTGTTTTACAACGCGGCGCTGTAATCGCCCGGATCTGGCAGGACAAACAAGTAATGCAAGAACAGAATCGCTCACCTCAAGAGCCGTGTGTACAACACTCACACCGCCCGCTGTCTAATCGGTGCGCGTCGAACCGGTGGGAGAGTTCGCTGAATACAGCGCTTGATGAACGGCGCGAACAAGGGTTGTGGCGTGAGCGGGTGGTTAATCATAGCGGTAGCCGCAGCCAGGTTGCGGTCAGCCAGTGTGCTGCGTCGGCGACACAGATCCGGCTCAATTTTGCCGCCAATGATTATCTGGGATTAAGTCAGCACCCTGAAATTATTGCCGCGTGGCAGGCTGGTGCACAGCAATACGGTGTTGGGAGTGGTGCATCGGGTCACGTATCGGGTTATACCGAGGCGCATGCTCACTTGGAGCAGGCGTTGGCCGAGTGGTTGGGCTATGAACGCGCTCTGTTATTTGTCAGTGGGTTTAGTGCCAATCAAGCGGTGATCCACGCTTTGTGCTCAGCCGAAGATCTAATTCTAGCCGATAAGCTGACCCATGCTTCATTGCTGGAAGCTGCGATGTTATCACCGGCGACCTTGCGCCGCTTTCGGCACAATGACCTTGATGCGCTAGAAAGTTTACTGAGCCGCCCAAAAGCAGACGCTCGTTGTCTGGTGGTCACCGAAGGCGTGTTCAGTATGGATGGCGATCAGGCTCCGCTTCGGGCCATGGATATACTGGCTGCTCGTCATGGGGCATGGCTGCTGGTGGATGATGCACACGGCACTGGAATTCTGGGGCCACAGGGGCAAGGTAGCTGCGCCGCTGCCGGTATTCACCCGCAGTTGCAGATTGTGACCTTTGGTAAGGCATGGGGAGTCAGTGGTGCGGCGGTATTGTGCTCCAATACGGTGGCGGATTATCTGGTGCAGTTTTCTCGTCATCTGATTTACAGCACGGCCATGCCACCGGCACAAGCCTGCGCACTTTCCGCGGCATTTCGGGTCTTACAGCGCGCGGATAGCCAGCGCGAACACTTAAGCGCATTAATTGCACAGTTTCAGCGAGGTTGTGCCGATTTGCCCTATCAGCTTGCCTGTTCAGACACGCCAATCCAACCGTTAATGGTCGGGGATAACTGGCGAGCGCAACAGCTGTCGCGCCATCTGCAACAGCAAGGGATTTGGGCGCCAGCGATTCGTCCGCCGACAGTCCCTCCGGGTACTGCTCGTTTACGTATCACCCTAACGGCCGCCCATAGCGCGGATGACGTACAGGCGCTGTTGGCTGCACTGCATACGCCTTTGCTACAGGAACATGATGACCGTGGATAATCAATTAATGCTAACCCCGGTGCCAACTCGCGATCCGTGCGCACAAAGCCATCCGCGGGATAAAATAGCAGAGCATAAGGCGCAAATTGCCAGCTGCTTTAGCCGAGCCGCAGGTAGCTATGACAGCGCCGCGGCTTTACAGCGCGAAGTTGGGCATGGGCTGATGCAGCAGGCAGATCTCCCCGCCAGTTTAGCCACGGGAACCTTATTGGATATCGGCTGTGGTACGGGGTATTTCAGTCAATTATGGCAACAGCGCGGTTTGCAGGTTATCGCGTTGGATCTGGCTGAGGGGATGCTGGCGTTCGCTCGTCAGGAAGGCCGGGCTGCGGCGTATATTTGCGCCGATATGGAGGCATTGCCGCTGGCAGACGCCAGTGTAGACTACTGTTTTTCCAGTCTGGCAGTGCAGTGGAGTGATGATTTGGCTACGGTGTTGCGTGAATGTCGCCGTGTCACTCGACCGGGAGGAGTGATCATGTTTAGTACCTTGTTGCAAGGAACGCTGCATGAACTACACGTAGCGTGGCACGATTTGGATCGGCAAACACACATAAATCACTTTTTGTGTAAAAACGAAGTAAATATTGCGCTGGCGCAAGCAGGCATTGCCGACTATCACCTAAACTTCTCCAACAAAAAAGTGATGTATCCCGGTGTTGTTGCTTTGATGCGTGATTTGAAGGCTATCGGCGCCAACTACCGGCACGGTGAACGGAATCCCGGGCTAGGCGGCAAGCAGCAATTGGTTGAGCTGGAACAGCGCTATCGTGAAAGATTTGAACATCAGACCATGCTGCCAGCCAGTTATGAAGTCTGTTGTGGAGTGATTGTTAATGAGTGAACGTTTTTTTATTACCGGCACTGACACTGAAGTTGGAAAGACAGTTGCTAGCCGGGCTTTAATGCAGGCTGCTGCCGGAATGGGACGCAAAGTAGCAGGATATAAGCCGATTGCATCGGGCTGTACCGAAACGGCCGAAGGTTTGCGTAATTCGGATGCATTGGTGTTGCAACAATCGGCCAATATTGAGCTGGCTTATTCGCAGGTTAACCCGGTTGCTTTACGCGAGCCGGCCTCGCCACATATTGCAGCCAAAATTGATGGTATTACCATTGATTTTGACCACCTGAGTCAGGGGTTGCATGCTTTGGAGCAGCACGCTGACTGCGTACTGGTAGAAGGGTGCGGAGGCTGGCAGGTGCCGGTATCCGATAGCCAAAGCCTGTCAGAATGGGTCGTTGCGGAACGGATGCCTGTTATTCTGGTGGTGGGCATTAAGCTGGGTTGTTTGAACCATGCAATTCTAACTGCGCAAAGCATCGCCAACGATGGTTTGGATCTGGTGGGGTGGGTGGCTAACCGGGTAAACCCTTGCCTGATGCACTACGCTGAGATTATCCAGACATTGCGTTGCCGTATGCCTGCACCACAGTTGGGCGAGATCCCGTATATTTCTCGGCCAGAAAAGCAACAGTTGGGTAAATATATTGATTTGACGCCACTGCTGGGTTAACTATCAGCGGGGCTAGTCACGGCGGGTTACGCCATAAAAAAACACCGCGGATGGGCGGTGTTTTTTTTATGGGGTGATTTGTTTTTGAGCGAGTATCGGCGTTGGCATAGCTAGCGCTTCACTCAGCCTTTTTCTCATTCGGCGGCGGTGCATCCGTTGTCAGAACCGGTGGACTGTTCTCGAAGGCGGTGTCCTACACCAGCGTCCAGCCCTAGCACTTCGCAGGCCTCTTCGTAACTTTTCCCCAGATGGCAGCGCAAAATATCGATCGCAACCAGATAGTTTTCTTTGTCTGCCATAATCTGCTCCTTAATACAGTATTCTTTGATTCGGTATTGCCTGAATTGGGTGGCGGTTAATGTTAGAGTCAATCACCACACTGGCCTGCTAGGGGGCCTGCTAGCTCATTGTGGCTAATTGTACCTATAAGAGCCTACAGGGAATAAATAGTGCCTACAGGGGTTGGCTCTAAGTTGCACCGGTATTGATAACTATCGTGTACCGACTGGATTTCGGC
Organism: Plesiomonas sp.; assembly: GCA_051645985.1. Classification (GTDB taxonomy): domain Bacteria; phylum Pseudomonadota; class Gammaproteobacteria; order Enterobacterales; family CAMTGL01; genus Plesiomonas. The sequence goes on from JBOFCH010000475.1 coordinate 4,060, forward strand.
AATAAGACTATAGTCGTATAAGCTGGCATAGCTCATTTCATTTGAAGATAACGTGATGTAAGTTCAATTGTGAATACTTTTGCATTGATACAGATCGGTAAAATGCAAAAAAATATGTCACCCCCCCTTGAAAGATGACATTCATCCCATATT
>JBOFCH010000476.1:0-2884 GCA_051645985.1 Plesiomonas sp.
CTATCGTGGACAGTGGGCTGACATCCTACTATCAGTACCGCACCACTCCAGCGGCGCGTAGCGAACTGGTTCCTGACGAGCTGAAAAATCTGCAACACTACGACTTGCCAGAAGTGCAAGCCGAATTCGTGCACCAAAATACCCAAGGTAATGAAACCAGAAATGAAATCAGCCTATCACTCGATGGGGTGACCTGTGCCGCTTGCGCCTGGCTAATTGAAAAACACCTTGGCCAAAGTGATGGCGTACTCAGCATTCAGGTCAACGCTACCGCGCAGCGCGCTTTGCTGCGCTGGGATCCCGCCCAAGTTCGGCTCAGCGAATTGCTGGCCCGCCTGCGCCGATTAGGTTATCAAGCTGCACCTTTTGAAGTCGCCAGTCAGGAGCAGCAGTACCGGCGTGAAATGAACAGTTATCTGCGCAAACTGGGCATTGCCGGTTTAGCTAGCATGCAGGTGATGATGGTCGCGGTCGCCCTGTACCTAGAAATGTTCAGTGATCTGGATGCGACCCAGCGCTGGTACTTTCGCTGGGTCAGTCTCATCATGTCAACACCAGTGATCCTCTACGCTTCCCTGCCCTTTTATTACAGCGCTTGGCGCAGCCTCAAAGCCCGCACACTGAATATGGATGTGCCGGTTTCCTTTGCGCTGATCGGTGCTTACATTGCCAGTGCCTATGCCACGGTCACCAATCAGGGCGAGGTGTATTTTGAATCCATCACCATGTTTGCCTTTTTCCTGCTACTGGGGCGTTTTCTGGAGATGCGGGTTCGTCGGCTAGCAACCGAAGCCACCAGTAACCTGCTCAAATTGGTGCCCAGTATTGCCACCCGAGAAACAGGCGAACAAGTCGCTGCCAAGAGTCTACGCCCCGGCGATCGGATTATTATCCGCCCGGGTGAGCACATCCCTGCCGATGCCTGCATCATCGAAGGCACCAGTGATGTCAATGAGTCTATGCTGACCGGCGAATACCTGCCCATCACTAAACAAAAACAAGATCCGGTGTATGCCGGCACCGTTAATGGTGAAGGCAGCCTAACCGCGCAAGTCACCCATACCGGGGCTGATAGCCTGTTGGCATCGATTCTGCGCTTGCAAGATCAGGCATTACAAACCAAACCGGCCATTGTATTAATTGCTGATCGTATCGCGCGTTATTTCGTCTGGGCATTATTGCTGATTGCTGCGATGACGTGGTTTGGTTGGCATCTGTATCAGCCTGACAAAGCATTCTGGGTAACGTTATCAGTACTGGTCGCCACCTGCCCGTGCGCACTGGCTCTGGCTACCCCGACAGCAGTGACCTGTGTGATCTCTCGCCTCAGTCAGATGGGACTGCTGGTTCGCAAAGGCCATGCCTTGGAAACCCTGTGTCAGGTAAACCGAATCGTTCTGGATAAAACCGGCACACTGACTGAAGGGCGCATGACATTAGCACAGACCGAGGTTTTGACTGCGCATAGCTCTAGCGCTGATGTTCTGGCGCTGGCTGCCGCGCTGGAAGCCCATAGCGCCCATCCGATTGCCCGCGTTTTTCAATATCTGGCCGGATCTCAACAGACAAAATACAACGCCGAGCACGTGGAAATCGTCACCGGTAACGGCATTCGTGCTCACATTAATGGTGATGTTTATCGTATCGGGCACTATGACTTTGCCTGTGCAGGACTGACTCACAGTCAGCCAAGCGGAGTACCTGCCGGAATGTTGCCGGTCTATCTGGCAAACGAGACACAACTGTTGGCCTGCTTCTGGTTGCAAGATCCGCTGCGTGACGACGCCCTAACGAGCCTGCGTAGCCTGAGCCAGCAAGGTATTCAGCTGTCACTGTTGACCGGCGATCGCTCTGGTGCTGCCGACTATATCGCCAGTCAATTACCACTGGCAGACTGGCATAAAGGGTTGTCACCACAAGATAAACTGAGCTATCTACATCAGCGCCAACAGCAAGACGAGATTGTCATGATGGTCGGTGATGGCGTGAACGATGCGCCGGTCTTGGCCGGCGCGCATCTGTCCGTTGCGATGGGCAGTGGAACTGACTTGGCCAAAAACGCGGCGGACATGGTATTGCTCTCTGATCATCTGAACCGTCTGCCACAGGCGCTGCATCTGGCCCGTCGGACGCGGCGGATCATCCGCGAAAATCTGGCTTGGGCGCTGGGCTACAACTTGGTGATTTTACCGCTGGCGATCAGCGGTATGCTGCCACCCTATCTAGCGGCCATCGGTATGTCTGCCAGCTCACTGATTGTGGTGCTTAACTCTTTGCGTTTGATGAGGTAACGCAGCATGGACATTATTTACGTACTGGTTCCCATCGCCATGTTGTTTGTTCTGGTCGCTGTGCTGGTTTTCCTGTGGGCGGTCAAATCGGAACAATTTGAAGATTTAAACCGGCAAGGCATGCAAATTCTGTTTGAAGAAGATGAGAAACCTAACACCGACCGCCGAGAGGCCTCCCAGCCAGAAGCTAAAAAGCACCGCGATAATCAGGGGCCTTTAGCATGATCACCTTGAGTGCTACCGGTGCATTACTGGTCGGTATGGCCGGCGCGGGCCATTGCTTGGGCATGTGCGGTGGTGTGGCGGCGGCCTTGACCTTTGCCCTGCCCGATCAAAACTCGCTCTGGCGTAAAACCGGTTATCTGCTGCTGTATAACATCGGTCGGATTTTAGCTTATACCTTAGCCGGCTTACTGCTCGGCGGGCTATTTGCTTCACTGGCCGATCTGGCCGCGGGTAAAACCCTGTTGCTGGTTTTGCGTTTGCTGGCCGCTGTGATGATGATATTGCTCGGTCTGTATATGGGGCAATGGTGGTTTGGTTTACAACGTTTTGAAGCACTGGGTCAGCATGTGTGGAAGCGAGTCAAACCT